>JASHTU010000119.1 GCA_030040395.1 Acidobacteriaceae bacterium | reverse complement strand
GGGCTGAACGCCAAAATGGGGAACCACGTGTATTGATAGCTGACCTGCACCGCAGCCGGTTCGTTGGCCCCCAGGTATGCCGAGCCCGCGGTGCAGGAAAACGAACTGCCGGAAGTGGGACCGTAGATGTGCGCCGTGCCGCTCGAGTCGGTAATGGTGACGGTGTAGGTGAGCTTCGAGGCCGTCCAGCTGGGCAGGGCTGCGGTAACCGTGGTCACGACGTTTGCACAGGGGTCGGCAACTTTCAGCCCTGCCTGGGCGGCCAGCTGCTGCGCCGCGTTTGAAGCGGCGTAGCCGAGCTCCTGGTAGCTGTAGAGGGCCATGCAGAACGAGGCCGCGCCCGTCAGGATAGACATCATCAGCGGCAGCACAATGGCAAACTCAGCCAGCGCCGTTCCCTCCACGCCGCCGAAAAGCAATACGCGCCGGCGACGGCGGATGGTTTGGGGGGGCGCGCCGGCGCGCTTGGCGTCTGCGAAGACCAGGCCGTGGACAAGCGCCATCGCCTGTTCGCTGAGCCTGTTGACAAACTTCATCGTTCTACCTCCCGGGCGCAACTCGGTCTTCCCGTTCAGCCGCGCCGCCCTTCGCATTTCTCCCCGCGCGTTCAGCGCGCTGGCTTTCAATTGCCCCTCCGAAGTTGTTGGAGAAAACGGTCAAACTCCCTCTTGCCTACGCCATCCATCAGGGGGTGGCGCCCATGGCGCGGATCCCCTTCATCCTTCATTTCGAACTGCAGCCCCACGCCGTCGTGGCCCCAGCGCACCGCGCGCGATTGCACGGCGATGGAACGCTCGGCGACTTCTTCCCCGCACTCCGTTCGCTGCAGGGTCATCAACACCAGGGTCCCCGGATACCAGCGCTCTTCAGTGACCAGGTAGAGTCCGGAGGAGCTGATATCGCGAACCCCATGCGCCTCGGGCGCGGCTCCGTTCCAGTAGTACGCCGCCAGTCCCGGAGAAGGCTCGCGCGGAGCTCTGCGGGGATCGGGCGACCACCAGCGCCCGAGCCAGCCGCGCGGCGGATTGGGCGACTTCGAATCCGGCTTCAGGAGGCCCATCTCGTGGCGTTGCGGCTGCCCGCCGTTGCCGTTTCCGGAAGCGTGGCATTCGTATTCGAGCATGCCCTGGCCGTCGCTCCACAGCGGCCTTTCGCGGAGCAGCACCGCGCTTTGAATGCTCCCCGCCGCGCTGCCGCCGGCCAACAGATCAAGGCGCCGCTGCATCTCCTCGGCAACGCAGAGCACTAATTGATCTCCGATCTGGGTCTGCGAGGAAAAGATTGAATGCGCCGGGAGAGCGAGAATGCTGGCCGGCGGCGGGCTCGAAGGGCTGACGTGAAAAGTGGGAAAGGACTCGACCAGATCGAGGACGCGGCAGGCGTCGTCGAGGTAGATCAAATCCAGAGGGGCGGAAATGCCGGCTGGAGGGATGCCTCGAAACGGAGCGATCCATAGACCTTCGCCGGATTTCATGGCCAGCGTCTTCATCAGTTCCACAATGCCCGCATAAGGCAAATCGACGGCCGTTACTTCCAGGCCAAGAAAGCACTCCCGGGTTTGGTTGTAAGCGCAATGGATCCGCGAATTCATGGTTCCTCCCTTCCGGCTCGAAAAGCCCGCCGCGGCGGGCTCCGCCAAGTTTTTGCCGAACTTTGCCAACTTCGTGCTTGCATTCGTGATAACTTCGCCCTCTCTTCAGTGATCGCGAGGCGCTGAAAAGGCAAACCCTTCATTTCTCCGCAGGCAAGGACTCTCGCCGGGCCAACTTACCAGGCGGCGCGGCGACGCTACGGCGAAGCGCGTCAAATCTGTGCCGGGGCGCGAAGCTCTCGCGCGCCGCCGGCGCTCAAAGCCGTTGAGTGCTACTTCACGCGCGTGCGGCGGCGCTGGACCATAAACACCAGCACAACAACAAACGCCACACCCGCAATAACCCGAGTAATGGTGACCGGATCCATTGCGATTTCTCCTCTCTCCTAAACTTCCCTTGCGATCCACGCGCGAAAAGCACGGCTCCGGAGCCCAGCTGACCTAGCTACCGCCGAGAGCGCGGGCCCGGCTTTACAGCATTTTCAGAGATACTGTGAGCTTTCATGCATGGCCCCGGGTCGCGGTTCCATTTCACCCCAACGAGCAATGAGCGCCGTTGGGAAACCCGGGTTCCAGGGGTCGCGCCGACTCAGCATCTCGGCTTCGGACTACCCCTTCTCTGAAAATGCTTTGGCGCTACTTCACCCGCGAGCGGCGGCGCTGCACAAAGAGCGCCAGCACCACGACAAACAGCACTCCCGAAACGATCCGAACAATGGCGACGCTGTCCATAACTTTTCCTCCTTCCCTCAGTGTGTGAAGAACTTCTGAAACGAGTCCGACATGAGAATGATGGCCGGCCCCAGAGTGACCAGAAACAGGGCTGGAAAAATAAAAAAAACCAGTGGAAACACCAGCTTGACGGAAGTCTTAGCCGCGATCTCCTCCACCATTTGCACCCGCTGCGTGCGCAGCGTTTCGGCGTGCACCCTCAGGGTCTTGGCGACGCTGGTGCCGAACTGCTCCGCCTGAATGAGCATGGAAACCAGGTTGCGCAGGCTTTCCTCGTCGGTGCGCTCGGCCAAGTTGCGCCAAGCGTCGGCGCGCGGGCGGCCGGCGCGCTGTTCCAGCACCACCATCCCCAATTCATCGCACAAGTCCGGCTGCGCCTTTTCCAACTCCTCCGCCGTGCGGGACGTGGCCTGATCCATGCTCAGTCCGGCTTCAATGCAGATGACCAACAGATCGAGGACATCAGGAAGGCCGCGGCGGAGGCGCTTCTGCCGCGTCGTGATCTTTTTGCCCAGCCAGAAATCGGGAAGCAGAAAGCCCAAACCGAGGCAGGCGATGTAGACGAAAAACGGGCTGAGGAAGTGCAGCTTGGTGACCACCGCCACGGCGCACAGCGCCAGCGGAACCACGACCTTGCAGCCGTAAAAGATCTTGACCGCGGATTCATTACGGTAACCGGCGCGGACCAGCCGCTGCGCGACCACGGAGACTTCGGCCTGGCTCTTGGGCATGATGTGCTCGAAGCGCTCCACCACGCTGCCGAGCGAGAATCCGGTCTGCTGCAGCGCGGCCCGCAGCGACTTCTTTCTGGGGCGGGGATCGATGGCCTCGGCGAGCCGCTTCAACATGGTCTCGCGATAGAACAGCAGAAGACCGCCGCACGCCACCAGGAGGAAGACCGTCGAGAATGTCAGAATCGCAAAAGCCATGTCTCCGCCCCTTACACGTCGATATCGACAATGCGGTTGATCACGAATCCGCCGATTACGGTCATTGCCCCCGCAGCCCACATCATCTTGATTCCGATGGGGCGGTGCCAGAGCACGCTCATCATTTGCGGATTGACAAAGTACATCACGATGCCCAACCCCACCGGCACCAGGGTAAGGATCCAGCCCGTCAGCCGCCCCTGCGCAGTGTGCGTGCGGATTTGGCGCTTCAGCCGGAAGCGCTCGCGGATCAGATTCGAGGTTTTGTCGAGCACCTCGGCGAGGTTGCCGCCGCTCTCTTTCTGAATCATGATGGCGGTGGAGACAATGCGCAGATCCTGCATCGGAACCCGCTCCAGGAGGTTGTCGAGGGCGGCTTTCATTTCCAGGCCAAAGTTTTGCTCCTCGAAACAGACTCTGAATTCCGAACCCACGGGGTCGGAGCACTCGCGCGCCACCAGCCCCATGGCCGCATTGAGGCTGTGGCCGGCGCGGAGCGCGCTCACCATCAGGTCAAGCGCCTCGGGCAGACCTTTTTCAAACTTACCGAAACGCCGGCTGCGCTTGAATAGCACCCAGCCCAGGGGCAGAAAGCACAGGACCAGCCCGGCGCCGAGCGCCGGCAGGAAAGCCCCGAAGCGCAGATCAACGATGCAGACCGGAAGCGCAAAACATACGCCGGTCATGGCCATCAACCTGCCGGCGCTCCAACCCAGATCCGCCTGGCTGAGCAAGCGGTGCAGAAGCGGGGCCAGCTCGAGTTTCAGCAGTTTTCGGTTGAGCCAGGGAATGCTGCTGAGCTTGTCGTTCTTGCGGAGATCGATGGTCTGCTGACGGGCCTCGAGGCTTTCTCCCTCGAGGGCCGAATGCAAGGTGGCTAAAGCCTGGCGCGCGCTCTGCGAAGGCGTGAGCGCGCTCGCCGCCAGCGGCAGCGCGATGGCCACAAAGACGCCCACGAACACCAGCACAATGATCAATCCCATCGTTCGACCCTCCTTTCCACGAAGCTCCCCGTCTGGCTCAATTCACCACAGTTTCCCGCTCGAAGATGCTGGGCGGCAGGATCATGCCCGACACGCGCAGCCGTTCAAGGAAGCGGGGACGAATGCGGCTGGGCGTGAAAACCCCGATCACGCGGCCGTCGGGCCCAATGCCCTTTTTCTGAAAGCTGAAAATCTCCTGCATGCTGATCACGTTCTCTTCCATACCGGTGATCTCCGATACGCTGGTGATTTTGCGGGTGCCGTCGCTCATGCGGTTGGCCTGCACCACGATGGTCAGCGCCGAAGCGATCTGCTGGCGGACGGACCTTTCCGGCAGGTTCATATTGGTCATGGCCACCATCGATTCCAGGCGGGACAGAGCGTCGCGCGTGGTATTGGCGTGGATGGTGGTCATGGAGCCCTCGTGGCCGGTGTTCATGGCCTGGAGCATGTCGAAGGCTTCCTCGCCGCGCACTTCGCCGATAATGATGCGGTCCGGCCGCATGCGCAGGCTGTTGATAAGCAACTGCCGCTGGCGGATGGCTCCCTGGCCCTCAATGTTGGGCGGCCGCGTCTCCAAACGGACGATGTTTTCCTGCGCCAGGCGGAGTTCGGCCGCGTCCTCAATGGTCACCAGCCTTTCGTTGTTGGGAATGTACTGGGAGAGGATGTTGAGGAAGGTGGTCTTGCCGGCGCCGGTGCCGCCCGAGACCAGGATGCTGATGCGCGCCCGCACCGCGGCGGAGAGCACCTCCATCATTTCCGCCGAGATGCTTTTCAACTGCACCAGTTGGTTGGCGGCAAGGGGCCCGGTGCCGAAGCGGCGGATGGAGAGCGAGGGGCCGTCGAGGGCCAGCGGCGGAATGATGGCGTTGACGCGGGAGCCGTCGGGCAGGCGCGCATCGACCATGGGCGAGGATTCGTCGACGCGGCGACCCACACGGGAGACGATGCGGTCGATGATCTGAAGCAGATGGCGATCGTCGCGAAAAGAGGTGTTGACCTTCTGCAGCAAGCCGCCTTTTTCAACGAAGACGTGGTCCTTGTCGTTGACCAGGATGTCGGAGATCTTGGGATCGCGGAGCAGCGGCTCGAGTGGACCCAGTCCGAAGACTTCGTCGAGCAAATCGGCTTGAATGCGTTCCTGCTCGTCGTAGTTCAGCGGCACGTGCTGCTCGGAGATGATCTCTCTGACGATGCCCGAGACGGCCTGGCGCGCCTGGCCGGAATTGACGCGGGAGAGCTTCTCGAGATCCAGCTTGGAGATCAGAGTCCGGTGAATGTCCGCTTTGTACTTTTCCAGATTCAGCAGTTCCACGTCACGTCTTCCATTGGCGGTTATCGCGAGTTGAGGTCATCAGCTAAACAACGAGTTGTGGTCGTCAGCCGAACAAACTGAAGCCCTTTTTCCGGTTCTTGGTCGGCTCCGCAGGCTGTTGCGGGTTGACTGATTGCGCCATCTGCCGGATCAGCTTGGCGATGGCCGAATCGCCCAGCACCAGCGGCGTGGCGTTGATCTGCATCTTGCGCACCAGGGCGTGATCGTTGGGAATCTTCCACTGCGCCGGCCGGGTGAGCGCCTTGGTGATGTGCTCCTCGGCCACGCCAAGGGTGCGTGACTCGTGCCGGTTAAGAACGATTTCGAGCTTGGGATTGCCGGCCGAGAAAAACTGGTTGATGAGGCGGTTGGAGTTGCGTAGCTCGGGGATGCCGGCCTGAGTGACCAGGTAGATTCGCGAGGCTTCGGAAAAAAGCGCCGTCCCCTGGAGATCGAACCGCGAGCCTACATCGACAACCACGTTGTCGAAGTCCTGCCGGGCCACCAGGAGCAACTTCTCGACGGCTTCGTTGGGGGGCTCGAAATTCGGAAACTTGCCCGGCGCCGCGAGTACGTAGAGGCCGGAACTATGTTTAACAAGCAGCTTCGAAAGAAACGAGGCGTCGAGCCGGTCAGAGGCCTGGAGAGCGTTGATGGTGGAGAATTCCGAAACAATGCCGAGGTTCAGGGCCGCGTCTCCCAAGGGCAGATCGAGATCGATGAGCAGCGTTCTCTGGCCCGGCTCCTGGGCCAGCGCGACGGCAAAGTTGCAGGCCACCGAAGTCACGCCCACGCCGCCCTTGGCGCCCATGAACACCAACAGTCTTCCACTCTTTCTTGCCCGGGCCGCGGGCCGCCGCGCGGAGGCCCGCACTAGCGCCTCGGCCATGGCCGCGGGGGCCAAGGGAACGGCGAGAAACTCCCGCGCCCCCGCCCTCATGCAGCGGACCAGGAGCTCGGGGTCGGGGTTGGCGGAATAGACCATGACCGTGGAGGCTCCCTGGCCGCCAATGCTCTCCACCAGCTCCAGCGCCGACTCCGGGTCGCTGTCGAGGTCGATCACGATGACGTCGTATTGCTGCTCGAGCAGCCGGGGCGCGTCGTCCCGATCGGTCGGATAGGAGGGGAACTCGCGCACCGCGATGACAGTGCACTCGGCAATCGCCCGAACCGCCGCCGCACGCCGCCGTTCATCGGGGCCGATGAGAGCGATGGTAAAATCGTCCGGAAGCGAGACTTCGGAGTGTTGCGGGACGAGGTAAGGGGAAGGATTTGCGTCCGAATTCAAGGAGCTTCGCGGGTCAGAATGCCCGACTTGCTCGTGCAACGAGGATTCGTAGTTCGTTTTTTGCAAAGTCGACATGGTCCGTCCTCCACCCTTCAACGCGCAAAAAAGGAAATCAATGTACCGATTGCGATGGCCGGGGCATAGGGAATCTTGCGCCGCAAAGCGCCAGCCGGGTCGATCCCATCGTTGGGCTCTGGCTGCTTCTTGCGTCGAAGCACCAAGTCGCCCGCGCTCTCGAACAGCTCCCTGAGAAATCCCGACCAGGCAGCCCAGACCAGCACCATGACGCCCCCGGCCAATCCGGTCAAAACCAGGGCCATCATCAATTGACCGGGACCAATCCAGGCCCCGACAGCGGCGCAAAGCTTTACGTCTCCGGCACCCATGCCGCCCATCCAAAAGAAAAGCCCGAAGAGCAAAATCCCCAGTCCCGCGCCAGCCAGGCTTTGGCCAACACCGCGCCAACCGTGCAGCCACGCACAGGCCGCGACGCCAGCGGGGAGAAAGGGGAGCACGAGCCAGTTCGGAATCCGCCGACTGCGCAGGTCGGTGATGGTTGCGACGCCAACTACAAAGAAAATTGGCCACCATGCGAACGAATGCATTCCAAGTGCTCCTTCGATCCCCTGGGCGCAAAGGGAACAGCGAGAGGAGGAGCAATTGTCCAACCAAACGCGCTAAGCGGCAAAACTTGTAGAATCATCGACTTATAGACTTGCTTCGGTTTCGGTGTACACGGCTGTATACGCTTCGTGGGCGAGCCTGAAGCGGGGCGTATACACCGCGGCATGAAGGCAGGCCCGAGAAAAGCGTCGAAACGCGGGCGAGAATCTGCCCATCCCGGAGGGCGGACAAAGGAGTTATGCGCACTTAAGTAATCTTGTAACCATTACGATACGCGCATATCTTTGATGACAAAGTCATCCGATTAAACCAGCGTTAAGGGTTCGGCCGGCAAGGAAGAAATTCCGCGTTGGCGGGGAAATGCCGCGAGACCGGGAAGACTGGAGATAAATGGAAGAATGAGCTGAAATCAGTGTTTCCGGCGAAGAGTTGCGGATGGTCACGCGCTTTTCAATGGTTTTGCGGTGTCGGTTCCAGCGTTTGAAACTCCCTCATCTGTAGAAGTTCCCAATCAGGCCGACTGATTGGCGGCAGACGTGACTCGCTTGGGTCATTGAATGTTACCAATGGCTCATGGTTTCTAACACGAATCAGGAATTGGCCGGGAGATTGCCGATCTAGAAAAATAAGGACATGAGCCGATCAATATCCCTCGGGAGCGGCTACAGGCGAAGGGCCACGAGAAGAAAGCTCGTTTACGCAGATGATCACTATCGGACTTTATTCGGAAGATCGAACTTTGCACCCTCTTCTTTCATCGGCCTTGGGAAAAGACTTCTCAGTTCTGCTGGAATCGGACGGAGAAGGAATGAATGATCTGGTGTCGGCGGGTGAATGCGATGTGATGATCCTCGATCTGAACTCGCATCGCGATTCGTTCGAGGAGCGCATGGCGACGTCGCAACGGTTGATCGCATCGAACCTTCCCGCCATTGTGATGGCTGACGACAGCCTGCGCTCGACGGCGTTTGAGCTGGTTCGTTCCGGCGCGTTCGCATATTGCCGGCGTCCGCCCTCGATCCGCGACCTGAAGACGATGCTCAACCGGGCCTGCGAGACCACCTCGCTGAAGCGGCAGTTGCACACCGTGCAGCAGCGGCTTGAGGAGCCTGCGACCTGCGACCGCATCATCGGTTCGAGCCCCCAGATGCAGCGTGTGTATCAACTGGTGCGCCGGGTGACAAACCTGAACGCGGCGGTGCTGGTGACGGGCGAGAGCGGAACGGGCAAGGAACTGATCGCGCGCGCCATTCACAATCTCGGTTCCAGGGCCAACAAGCCCTTCGTGGCCGTTTCCTGCGGCGCCATTCCCGAGACTTTGATCGAAGCCGAGCTCTTCGGCCACGAGAAGGGCGCATTTACGGGCACGGTGGGGGCGCGTGAAGGCTATTTCGAGCAGGTCGCCGACGGCACCCTGTTCCTGGACGAGATCGGCGACCTGAGCCTGCTGACGCAGGTGAAGCTGTTGCGCGTCCTGCAGCAGATGGAGTTCAGCCGGCTCGGCTCTACCCGGCTCATTCCGCTGCGCGCGCGCCTGATTTTCGCCACCCATCAGGACCTGGCCAAGTTGGTGGCCGAGGGCAAGTTCCGTCAGGATCTCTATTACCGGATCAACGTGATGCGCATCGAATCGCCGGCGCTTCAGGAGCGGCCTGAGGATATCCCGCCCATCGCGCGGCATTTCCTGCGCCAATATGCGCAGACGTTCCAGAAACCGATGGACTCGATCGAGCCCGAGGCGATGGAAATGCTGCAGAATTACTCCTGGCCGGGGAATGTACGCGAGCTCGAAAACGTGATGCAGCGGGCCATTATTCTGGCTCCGGGCAAAACGGTGCGTGCGGAAGACCTGAGTTTGAACCTCGTTGAGGAAGAAGAGACGGCGTTCGACGATGTGGTCAACATTGGCGATTATCAGCCGGCCGGCTCTTTCAAGCGCCAGCTTCACGACTACAAAATCAAGCTGGCCGTGAACGCCGTGCGTGAAAATAATGGGAATCGAACGCTTGCGGCGCGCCGCCTGCGCATCTCGCGGGCATACCTGCACCGGCTGATCCGGCTTGCCGACTCGGGGACAGGCTCCGAATCGAACCTGGTGGAGGCGGCCAACGCGTAGGGGCCTGCAGCCGCGCCGGAAGCTGGCGAAGCTTCGCGGCCGCGGTTGACGACGCGAAAACACGAAGGGCGCAGCCACTCGGCTGCGCCCTCGTTACTTGTCCCCTACGCCCCGATCAGCAAGTGCCGCTGTGGATGTCGGGCGAAGGTTTGTCTTCGAGCGCGGCTTGGGCCGCGGCCAGCCTGGCTGTAAGCAGGCGGAAGGGCGAGCACGAAACATAGTTCAGGCCGATCCGGTGGCAGAACTTTACGCTTTCCGGATCCCCGCCATGTTCGCCGCAAATGCCGACCTTGAGGGCGGTCCGGGTGTTACGTCCCTTGGCCGTGGCCATCTTCACCAGTTGCCCCACGCCGGCCTGATCGAGAGTGGCGAAGGGATCCTGCTTGAAGATGCCGTATTTCAAATAGGCGGGCAGGAAGTTGTTGATGTCGTCGCGCGAGATGCCAAAGGTCGTCTGGGTGAGGTCGTTAGTGCCGAAGCTGAAGAACTCGGCCTCCTCGGCGATCTGGTCGGCGGTGAGGGCGGCGCGCGGCAGCTCGATCATCGTGCCCACCATGTAGTCGACCTTTGCGCCTTTCTCATTGAAGACTTCCTCCGCCACGCGGCGCACAATGGCGGCCTGGTTGCGCATCTCCTCAATGGAGCCGACCAGCGGGATCATGATTTCGGGATGCGGATTGCCGCCTTTGACCTTGACCGCAACCGCGGCCTCAATGATGGCGCGCGCCTGCATCTCGGTGATCTCGGGGAAGGCGATACCGAGGCGGCAGCCGCGCAGCCCCAGCATGGGATTCATCTCGTGCAACTCTTCCACACGGGCCAGCAGCGTGCGCAGTTCCTTGAGTTTGGGCGAGCGCGGCTTGGTTTCTTCCAGGCGCGCGATCTGGACCAGCAAATCCTCGCGCTTGGGCAGAAATTCGTGCAGTGGCGGGTCGAGGGTGCGGATGGTGACGGGCAGCCACTCCATGGCCTTGAAGAGCCCCATGAAGTCTGCCCGCTGCATGGGCAGCAGTTTCTTGAGAGCCGCGCGGCGGTCCTTCTCGTTATCGGCCAGGATCATGGCGCGCATGTGCCCGATGCGGTCTTCAGCGAAGAACATGTGTTCGGTGCGGCAGAGGCCGATGCCTTCGGCGCCGAAGAGGCGCGCCTGTTTGGCGTCGCGGGGAATGTCGGCGTTGGCGCGGATGCGCAGCTTGCGGACAGGATCGACCCAGCTCATGAACTTGACGAGGTCGGGATCGTCGGGTTGCGCCGGAATGGTCTTGAGCTGGCCGGCTATCACGCGGCCGGTTGTGCCGTCGAGCGAGATCCAGTCGCCCTGTTTATAGACGTGGCCCTTGACGCGCAGTTCCTTTTGGTCTTCGTCGACGACGCAATCACCGGCGCCGGCTACGCAGCACTTGCCCATGCCGCGGGTGACGACGGCGGCGTGCGAGGTCATGCCGCCGCGCGAAGTGAGGATGCCGTCGGCGACTTCCATGCCGGCGATGTCTTCAGGGGTGGTCTCGCCGCGAACGAGAATGACGGATTTGTAGTCGCCCTTGGCGTGGTGTTTCACCGCTTCCTCGGCGGTAAAGACGATTTGTCCCACAGCCGCGCCCGGCGAGGCCGGCAAGCCGGTGGCCAGCACTTCGATTTTTTCGCCTTTTTCCACCAGCCGCGGAACCAGGAAGTCATAAAGCTGGTTGGGCTCGACGCGGAAAACGGCTTCTTCTTGGGTGATGAGGCCTTCGCGCACCATGTCGATGGCGACGCGCACCGCAGCCAGGCCCGTGCGCTT
>JASHTU010000118.1 GCA_030040395.1 Acidobacteriaceae bacterium | reverse complement strand
TCAATGTCGGCTTTGTTGCTTGCGCAACAGGCCCCCAAACCCAAACCCGAAGATACGGAGATTTGGACCCCCGTACCCCCGGTGGTTACGCCCGGCGCAACTGACGCCGCCCCCCCGTCGGACGCCATCATCCTCTTCGACGGCAAGAATCTGGATGAGTGGGTCTCAGCACAGGATCATACGCCGGCCCGCTGGTTTGTTTCGGGCGACGTCATGACCGTCAACAAGGAACACGGCGTGGGCAACATCGAAACCAAGCGCCGCTTCAAGAATTACCAGCTCCACGTGGAGTGGCGCGTGCCCGAGGACATCACGGGAAGCGGCCAGGCGC
Organism: Acidobacteriaceae bacterium; assembly: GCA_030040395.1. GTDB lineage: Bacteria > Acidobacteriota > Terriglobia > Terriglobales > Acidobacteriaceae > Telmatobacter. Next base: position 4,464 of record JASHTU010000118.1, on the reverse strand, counting down.
GCGGCAACAGCGGCGTCTTTCTCGCCTCCACGGGTCCGGGCGACGACGGCTACGAGCTCCAGGTTCTCGACTCCTACCAGAATGAAACCTACGTGAACGGCATGGCCGGCAGCCTCTATAAACAGAGCATTCCCCTGGCCAACGCCGGGCGCAAACCGGGCCAATGGCAGACGTACAACGTCATCTGGACCGCGCCGACTTTCAATGCAGACGGCTCGCTCCAAACGCCCGCCTACGCCACCGTTTTCTGGAATGGCGTGCTGGTCGACAACCATTTCGAGTTGAAGGGCCAAACCCTTTACATCGGCAAGCCTTTCTACAAGGCCTACGACACCGCTCCCATCAAGCTGCAGGCTCACGGCGACCCTAGCCAGGCGATTAGCTACCGCAACATCTGGGTTCGGGAGCTGCCCTAGGTTTCGGCTACGCTGTTGCGGCTCCGCATCCCGATCACCGCCATCATCCTCCCGGCGCGCCCGTGGGAGGCGCGATGGGAGAAAAACAGCTCCGGATGGCAGCTTGTGCAGCCGCCAACTACCTGGATCGCTCCTGCCCTGAGTCCCGCGGCGAGCAACTGCCGGCGGTTGGCCTCGATCAGGTCCAGATGCAGATTGGGCCCGAGCGAAAAGTGACCCGGCGCACGCTGGGTCATAAACAGCAACGGATATTTGGCGCGCACCGGATCAGCGCCGAGAATTTCGCGAAAGAGAGCGCGGGCATAGTCGAACTGGGAGTCGAAGGCGGAAAAGACTTCTTCGCCGACCGCGTAGCAGCAGGAGCCCACGCCGGGGCCGATGGCGGCAATGAGGTCTTGAGGCCGGGAGCCGAACGTGAGCCTCATGCGGCCCACGCCAGTCTCGACAATGCGCTTCACCGTTCCCCGCCAGCCGGCATGGAAGGCCGCCACGGCGCGGCGCTTGCGATCGGCCACGAGAACCGGAATGCAGTCAGCCGTCTGGACCGCGAGCAGCAGTCCGGGCTCGCCGGTCATGAGCCCGTCGGCTTTCCAGGGCTGCCGGCGGCCGGCGTCGGCCGCACTCACATCGACAAGCAGGTTGGAGTGAAACTGGCGGATGGGAATCAGCGGCGTGCCGGCATCGCCGGTGACGGCTTCGACCAGGAGCCGGCGATTGGCGAACACGGTTTCCGGCTTGTCGGCAGCAGTCAAGCCAAGGTTCAGGTCACCCTCCCCGCCTTCGGCGCAATACGCGCGGGTCAATTCTCCTTTGCGGCCTCCCTTGCGGGTGCTGAAACCCGCCCAAAGCCAGGGAAACCGCTCCCAACCGGGAACCGGCAACCACGGCACGCCGTTGGCGGCAAGAGTGGGCGCGGGCGCCGGCCGCAAAAGCTCCTCCACCGATGAACGACTGAGGCTGGGCGTATGCCCGCGGGCGGAGGGCTTGCAGTGGGGGCTGCGCTCGAGTCCGGCGCCGAACAGAACAGCGTCAAGCGCGCGGAGATTGGATTTGGACGACGGATTGGGGTTGGGCTGGGGCCGCATTCTCGCCTTCGATTCTACCGGGCGCGACGTGCAGGGCGAGCCGAAGGCGCACCTGCGCGCTTCTCCTTCACATGTAGCCTTTGGTATTTCAATCGAGGGTGGCGATTCTTTGAAGGAATCGCCACTCGACTTCCCGGCTTCGGTATAAGGCAGAAGGAGAAGTGCTATAGCGCTTGAAAGGCGTGCGCCGTTGGCGGCCGGCAGGCGAGGCGCAAGAGCCGGGAAGCTGGAGAAGAAAAGGAACGGCGCGAGGTTGGCAGCCCCGCGCCGTGAGAATCGAGGTTAAACGCTCAACTCAAAACACCAGGCGGCCGCCGATCTGAATCTGGCGCGGCAGGCTGTTGGCAGTGGTCGCGGTAATGTAGCCGAAGTTGCTGGTGGTCGGAGTCAGATTCGGCGCCGCGAAGATGGCATGGTTGAGGGTGTTGAAAGTTTCGAAACGAAGCTGGAAGTAGGCGCTCTCAGTAAAGTGGAAATCCTTCAGGATTGAAGCGTCGAGGTTGTTGTAGCCATCCTGGCGCACCCAGGACATGGTTTGCGGGAGCGTCCGGTAGTGGGAAGAATATTGACCGTTGAAGAACTGCGTGCCGTCGCAGAGTTGCGAAGCCGAGGGCGTGCAGCTTTTTCCGGACCCGGTGACAAAGATGTTGGGGGCATTGACGAGCGCCGGGTTGGTGGTGCTGGTGTTGCGCGGCTGGCTCTTGATGTCTCGCCAGGTGACGCCGGGCTGCAACGGAATGTCTCCGGAGAAATAGATCGGGGCGCCGGTCTGGAATTGGTAGATTCCGTTGATGACATAACCGCCGAGCAATTCATCGGCGAGACGGCTGTTGCCGAAGTTGAACATCTTTCCGCGGCCGAAGGGAAGCGTGTAGAGGCCGCCCACAGTGAAGTGATGGGTGTGGTCGAAGGGCGAGATCCGGCGCTCGAGGAAGTTGTCTTCGTCGTTCAGCCGGGTGTCCAACTCGATGAGTTTGGAGAAGCTGTAATTGCCGGTCAGCGTGAGGCCGTATTTGACGCGCTGCTCGAGGTGGACCATTGCGGCGTCGTACCACGATTGGCCGATGGTCTCGTTGTACTCGTCGATGGCGTTCGAGCCGAACTGCGGGTAGGGCGTAACCAGGTCGCTTAGAGGAATGGTGGATTTGTTCAAGCTGGTGTTGAGCGGGAGCAGGCCGGCGAACGGGTTGGGCACATTCTTTCCCATGGCGGTGGCGAGGTTTTCGTCGAGATAAGGATTGGTGGAAAGGTACTGCTTCTCAGTGGCGTTGATATTTTGCTCGGTGACGTCGATGTGGACGGCGTGGTTGCCGACATAGATCCCCTCGACCAGCGTGCTCGGAGTGAGCTCGTGCTGCACATCGAGGTCCCAGCGCTCGGAGTACTGATCGTGCTGCACCGGGGAAAGGAAGCTGATGGATTCGCCGAGGAAGGTGCTCGCGCCGGCCGATGAGCCCGCGGGCGTGACAATCCCGCCGGGGTAGGGATTGGCAAGCGACAAGGGCGTGTCTCCGGCGGGGCAGGCGTTGGTGGTGGTTTCGCCCGAGGCGCAGTCGTTGAAGTAGTTGTTATTCGACGAGTTGTAGGTGGTCGAGGCGCTAAAGCCCGAGGCGAACGTGAGAGCGTTGGAGGACGGGCTGTCGGAAGCGCCGAGACTTAGCAGAGTTTGGGGCTGCACGAAGATGCCGAAGCCGCCGCGCACCACCATTTTGTTGTTGAGCCAAGGAGGATTGAAGGAGAAGCCGAAACGCGGGCTCCAGAAGCCGGCGCTGTCGGCGATCTTGAAGGGGGCGCCTCCGGGGCCGCTGGGGAAGGTCAGACCGCCGAGCGTGTTGAACGTGGATGAGTTGATGGCGAGGGTGGTGTCACCCACGGTAGCCGTATCCGCCGAATTGTAGGCCGCACCGGATGCGGTGTTGGCAGCGGCGGGATTGAAGCCGCTGATGGTGCGCCCGAATTTCTCTCCATAGGGCGTATCCACGTCGTAGCGGACGCCGAGGTTCAACGTCAAACGGGGGCTGAAGCGCCAGTCGTCCTGGAAGAAGGCGCCCACGTAGTAGGTGTGATAGTCGGCTTCCGACTGGAGATCGAAGCTGTCGCCGCCGGTGGTGGCCAAACCGAGTTCGAACGAAGCGAGGTCAGCGCCGAAGGGCTGCGCCGTGCCGTTCGCGCCGGAAATCATCCAGTTATTTCCGAAAGTGAAGCTGCCCGAGGGGCTGCCAGAGGCGTTATAGTTGCGAATTCTCATCCGGTATTGACGGCCGTCAACTCCAAATTTGAGAGTGTGCTTGCCCATGACTTTCATCACATCGGCAAAAAGCTGGTAGCTGGTGGTGGGATCGTAGCCCGGTGAGGCGGTGTTATTGAAATCCTGATAACTGCTGCTGTTGAATTTGATAACCGGCATCTCGACGTAGGGGGCGGCCGACGTCAGGCCGGAGGGAAAGCCCAACTGCGTCGGCGTAAAAGCTCCGGCCGGCGAGTAGTGCGCCTCGTAGAAGAAGGTCCAATTGAGGCGCAGATCGAAGACCGTGGAGGGGTTCAGGGTGTAGACGTCGTCGAGGGCTGAGCCCCAATTCTGGCGCACCAGGGTCGAGCCGTTGGTGTTGTTGAAGAAATAATCCTCCTTGATTTGGGAGCGGAAGTTGTGCCGGAAGTCAAAGAAGACGTGGTTCTTCGAGCTCAAATTGTAGTCGAGGCGTCCGAACTCTTCGCTATAGTCGTCGACGCTGGGAGCATTGCTGATGTAATTGTCGGCGCCGTCGGAGCCCACGCCAACGGTGTTATTGGGAGCCGGGAAGTACTTGAAATAGTTGAGCGCGATGGGGTTGATGGTATAGCCGGCATTGGCCACGCCCGCGCAGTACGTAGAAAGATTGGTCAGGCAGTTGTTAGGAACGGGAACGCGGGAGTTTGCTGCGACCTGGCCATTGGAATATGTGCCGGTGCCGGGCTCATAGAGC
>JASHTU010000117.1 GCA_030040395.1 Acidobacteriaceae bacterium | reverse complement strand
GCCGCCGATTATTACCTCACCGTCTACGCCTATCACTACGCCTTCCGCTGGGAGGCGTACATCACCACCTGGGCGTGGTACGCCGCGGTGATTGCGCTAGGCTGGATTCTGCTCCACGCGCGGACCACTGGGTCGCGCGTCGCCGCCGGCGCCGTGTTGGGGCCGACCTCCTTTTTCGTGGTGTCAAACTATGCTGTCTGGGCCGGCGGAGGAAACATGTATCCTCACACGCTCGGCGGCCTGGAAGCCTGCTACGTGGCGGCTATTCCGTTTTATCGCAACGATCTGCTTTCGACCACAATCGTTCTCGCCGTCGCCTTTGGCGTTCCCGCGCTGGCGCGACGGATGCATCTCATCGCGCCCAAACCGGCGCTGGAAGGGAAGTGAGCGGTTTAGCCCGCTGCCGGGACTCGGCTTCATGATCGGGACACGGGCCACTTGTCGCAACTCGCTGAGGTTTCGGCGGGGAAGTCCGGAGGAAAGGAGGATCGATGGCAGCCGCGGCGCAGATTGCCCAAGTTCCCCTCGACGTCTACCTCAAGACCTCCTACGAGCCGGACGCGGAGTATGTGGACGGGGTCATCGAGGAACGACCGATGGGCGAATACGATCATTCAACGTGGAAACATGCAATTGAGCTTTGGTTTGAGAGGCACGCCAAGGAATGGAACATCAGAGTTCGCCCGGAGTTGAGGGTCAGGGTGGCGGCCGACAGGTACCGCGTCCCTGACGTAGCCATTCTCGACCGAGGCCTTCCCATCGAGCAGATCATCACTCACCCGCCCATCGCGGTATTCGAGATCCTCTCGCCCGAAGACAAACTCACCCGGATGATGGCCAAGCTGGCGGATTACGAGCGCATGGGCGTCCGCACGACCCTCGTTCTCGATCCCCAGGGAAGCCACTTTCAATATCGCAATGGCGCGCTGGAGCCGCTGCCGCCCCAGCCCTTCGACCTTCCGGACGGCAAGTGCCGTTTCGATCTCGCCGAAGTGGAGAAGTTGCTGGACTAACTTGACGCTGGCGGCTTACGCAACAGACTCGGCGGCTAGGGTTACGAATCCAATGGCTTGCCGGTACGCCGCATTCTGAACCACCACCAAAGGAATCCGCCCACCGCCAGCACGCCCACCACCCCAATGGCCGCCAGAGCGTGGTGCGCCACCAGGTCCACGGCTCCGGGACCCAGTTTGATTACCAGAACCCCTAGCACCAACCAGCGGACGGTCCGGCCGCAAAAGACGGCGAGCAGAAAGGGAACCACGCGCATTTCGAAGACGCCGGCGGCAAACACAAAGAGCTTCCACGGCGTCGGCGGAGGCAGCAATGACGGAATCAGGACGGCCAGGAACTCCTGGCGCTCGAACCGCTCGCGAATCTGCTCCAGACGTTCGCGGCTGATGCGCTTCAGCAGAAAAAGCTCGCCGCCAGCCCGGCCCAGCCAGTAGGGAACCAGACCCCCGGCCGCCGACCCCGCCGCGGCCATCATGGCGATAAGCCAGAAGCGGCTCTTTTCGTTCCACACGGCGAGGGCCAGAAAAGCGTCGATCGGCACCGGGACGGAAGAGGAATCGACGGCTCCGATGACCAAGGCGCCCCAAATTCCCATCTGGGCCAGCGCCGGCATGATCACGTGTTTCCACTCCGTTACCACCGGGGCAAAAAAAGACTTCACGCGACCAATTCCTTCCGCCTGGAAAACCGTCCTATGGGTTAGATACCATTGTACGGGCCACAGTTCGCGGGCAACGTGAAGGGGATTGCCCATGCATTCGAAAGGAATGAGAGAATAGAATCACTAGAAGGGACCGGGAGCGGCCGCGGCATGAGGTTAGGTCCCGTAAACGCTCCTTTGCAGCCAATGCCCACCAGCGAAGCGCCAGTTAATGTGAACGAATCCACCGGAACTTCCGGGGTGAGCGAGGGGGCGGGCCGTCCTGAAGACGGGACACTTGGCTTGGCTCCAGCCGCCGAGCCAGGGGGCAACGGCTCCCGCATGGTCAGCACTTCGCACTGGATCGACTACGACACCCACGAACTGCTGGAGATGATCAGCGAGCTCGAGGATGAGCGCCGCTGGGCGCGTCTCCGCGAGGGAGTCCTGTGGGCCGTCCTCATCCACATCCTGCTGATCTTCGCCATCTTCCTGCTTCCCAAATACGTTAATTTGGCGCCGGTCATCGACACCAACAATATCCAGGGCCACAAGGATTTTACCTATCTCGACACCCCGTATTTGCCCAAACCGAAGCCGGTCAAGCCTCTGACCCATCCGCCAGTGATCGATAGCAAGACGCTGGAGGAGCTGAAGCGCGAGACCCAAGCGCCGCCGGCGCCGGCTCCGCCGCCCGCAGCCGAGCAGCCGAAAGTGCAACCCGAGCAAAAGCCTCAACCCGCGCCGCCCATTCCGCCCAATCCGCAGTCGCAGTCGCCGATTGAAGCTCCGCGGCCGCAGGCTGTGCCCGCGCGTCCCAACTTCGCGCTTTCGCAGAACCCCAACGACCAGCTTCAGCAGGCGATGCGCGATGCGATGCGCAACCGCGGCTCGGGTAGCGACATTCAGGCTCCGAGCGGCGAACTGTCGATGCACCCCGGCGCGGGCACCGGCGGCATCCAGATTCTTTCTGACACCCAGGGCGTCGATTTCAGTTCCTGGCTGGCGGCTTGGCATTACGATACCGAGCGCACCTGGGACCCGCTTATTCCCGATGAAGTGAACCCGCCGATTCTGAAGTCGGGCATGGTGGCCATCGAATTCAAAGTTCTGCCTAACGGGCGGCTGATGCCCGGCAGCGTGCAGCTCGTCGGCCGCTCCGGCGACGTGGCTCTCGACCGCGCGGCCTGGGGAGCGCTGACCGGCTCCAGCTATCCGCCTCTGCCCAGAGACTTTCACGGTCCCTATATCGAGCTCCGCGCGTACTTCCTCTACAACATGGAGCCGCGGTAAAGCTAGGTCTCTGACCGCATAATTTGGGGCCTTGAGATCGTGGTGTCCCAGGTCCGAAAATCGGGACCTCCACCCCAGCGAGCCACCCGCAGGCGGGTTCCCGCCGCTCGCCGGGGACCCCGGGGACCAAGGGGCGCCCAGCGTTGGTACATTCATGAGCGGTCAGAGACCTAGCGTCGCTCATCCCGCTAAGTCCCACCACTCCGCGACCCGCATCCAATCAGCTATTTGGCGTAGTTGCGCCGAATTCCAGTTGGATTGCCCAGTTTATGATCGACGAAGGCGCTCGGAGGCAGGGAGCTCGAGGAGAAGGAATGGCAACTGAGCCGAGACGGCTCGAACTTTCGCCTTATCTGCGACGGGAACCTGTGACCTTGGCCGTGTTGACGCTCTTGGCCGTGGTGTTTTTCTCGGCAGTCGGCGGCCTCTCCCGTGTCTATCACGCGCAGCAGGAGTCGCTGGCGGAGCGATGGTCTTCGCGCGGCGTAAACGACCTCAACGCGCATCGCTTCACTGCGGCCGTCGTTGATTTCCGCACCGCCTTGTTGTATGACCGCGACAACGGCGCCTATCAGCTCAGCCTTGCCGAGGCGCTCATGGGCTTGAACCGCTTCGACGAGGCCCACGCCTACCTCATCAATCTGTGGGAGCGCGAGCCCGATAACGGGCTGGTCAGCCTGGGGTTGGCGCGCATCGCGGCCCGCGAAAAGGAGACCGATCAGGCGCTTCGTTTCTATCACAACGCCATCTACGCCACTTGGCCCAACGATCCCGACGAAGCCCGGCGCAAAGCGCGCGTCGAACTGATCCACTACCTTTTGGGCATCGGCGCCAACACCCAGGCGGAGGGGGAGCTGATCGACTTGGCCGCTGCCGTAGGCGACAACGCCGCGCGTCAGACCGCGCTCGGTCAAATGTTCCTCCAAGTGGGCGATGACCAGCGTGCTTTTGCCGCGTTCCGGCTCAGTCTCCGGCTGCAGCGTCACAATCAGCCGGCGATGGCCGGCGCCGGGCTTGCCGCCTTCAGGCTCGGTCAGTACCCGCGCGCCCAGCGGTACTTGGAAGAAGCGGTCGCAGCCTCGCCCTCGGACGCAGCCAGCGCCGGGCGCCTCAAGCTTACTGGGTTCGTGCTCAATTGGGATCCTTTCCGGCCCCAGATTCCAAACTTGCAGCGCGATAGGATTGTCATGGAGGCCTTCGCCACGGCTGGAGCCCGGCTGAAGACCTGCACTACGCCCACGGCCTCCATTCAGATGCTCCAGCAATCGTGGTCGAACTTGAATCCCCGGATCAACCTGCGCGGGTTGCGCGGCAATCCCGACCTCGTCAACACGGCCATGAACCTGGTTTTCCAAATTGAGCGCGAAACCGAAGGCTCCTGCGCTACGCCGACCGACGCCGACCAGGCGCTGCTTCTGATCGCAAACCTGCACGAGGAGAGTTGAGCTGAGCTTTCTATCTCATTCGCAGCCCGCCTTGGAGGAAGGCCAGACCGGCCCTGTCGCCACGGGGACCGAATTCAAGCCTGTCGCGGTGCTCCGCTCGGTCTTCCGCGAAGACCGTTTTTTTCTCGTCCTTTCCGTTTTTATCGGCATCTTTTCGGGGCTTGCGGTCGTTTGCTTTCGTTTCGCGATCGACTGGTGCAGTATTTTTCTCCTAGGCTCGGGCGCGGAGCCCTCCAAGCTGCGCCTGCTTTTGGCGCCCACCCTCACCGGCCTGTTGATTGCCATCCTCGTCATTCATTTTTTCCCCTTGACGCGTGGCAGCGGCGTCAACCAGACCAAAGCCGCCCTCTATATCTTTAACGGGTATATTCCGCTCAAAACGGCCGTAGGCAAATTCATTACGTCCGCGTTGGCCATCGGCTCGGGGCAATCGCTCGGCCCCGAGGATCCCTCACTGCAGATCGGGGCCAGCCTGGCTTCGGTGATCGGCCGCCACCTCCGCCTGTCCCGCGACCGCATGCGCCTCATTGCGCCGGTGGGCGCCGCGGCTGGCCTCGCCGCCGCCTTCAATGCGCCCATCTCCGCCGTGCTCTTCGTGATTGAGGAGGTCATCGGCCGCTGGACCGCCGGAATTCTGGGCTCCGTTGTGCTTTCCGCCGTTTCCAGCGTCGTCGTCATCCGGTGGTTCCTCGGTTCGGAGTCGCTCTTCCGCATTCCGCCCGTGGAAATGCAGCGTCCTTCGGAGCTGATCGCTTACGTGATCCTCGGCATCATCGGAGGGTTCGCCTCGGTGGTCTTTGCCGCCGGCGTCTCATTCCTTCGTCCGAGGCTCAAAGTGATGAGCCCCTGGACGCATTACCTTCAGCCCGCCGTTGCCGGGCTTCTTATCGGCATCATCGCCATGGTCGGCGCGCCCCAGATCATGGGGGCCGGCTACGTCTACATGGACGAGGCGATGCATGGCCGGTTCACGTGGCAATTTCTGGCCATCCTAGCCCTGCTCAAGATCGCCGCCACACTGCTCTCTTTCGTGAGCGGCACGCCCGGCGGCATGTTCGCGCCCACCTTGTTTATCGGCGCCATGCTGGGCGCGGCCGTCGGCGGGGCCGGACACGCGCTTTTCCCGCACCTGAGCTGGTCGCCCGGCACCTACGCCCTAGTCGGCATGGGCGTGCTCTTCGCCGGTTTCCTCCGCGCTCCCATGACCAGCGTCTTCATGGTTCTCGAAGTCAGCGGCAACTACTCCATCATCGTTCCCGTCATCGTCGCCAACACTTTCGCCTACGTCATCTCTCGCGCTCTGATGCCAACGCCGATCTTCGACCTCCTGAGCCGTCAGGATGGTTTGGAGTTGCCTTCGATGGAGGAGCAGCGCGAAGAGAGCATCCTGCGCGTGGAAGACGCCATGCAGCCGTCTTCCGACCCCGTACTCAATGGGGAAGACACAGTTGAAAAGGCTAACCGTCTCTCGAACCAGGCCATGCAGGAGGT
>JASHTU010000116.1 GCA_030040395.1 Acidobacteriaceae bacterium | reverse complement strand
TGCATGCAGCCGCTGACCAGGATCAGCATGGAGCGGGTTTCCGGATCGAAGGCGCGCGAAATGACCGCATAATCCTCGTCGGTGTGGTGCTCCGGCGTCTCATGATGCGGATACCAGTCGGTTGGTTTGCCGTTATCCCTAATCATCCCGTTGCTGCTGTCATCCACAAAGAAGCGAAATTTTTTGGTTACGTCTTTCCATTGAGTGCTCGAGTAACCGATCAGAACCGTAGGCGTATTGCGAAGGTCGTCGAGCGAGACACCGGCGCCCATGCGCAGATTGAACGGATAACCGAGGCGCACCAGCATGGAGGAGACTTGAACGGCGGCAACGAGATCCCCGCCGCCGACATACTGATCGGTCATCAAAGTGAACCGGCCGTTGGGCGGATTGGTCTCGGGATCGTATGTGGGCACGTACGCCGGGACAATCATGATCGGCGTCTTGCCTTGAAACATCGGCTGCCAGAACTCGTCGACGATGGTTTGACGATGGCGGGCGCCAAGCCAGCGCACGGAGAGAGCCGCTGCAGCCAGGATGGCCGCAACAGCGAACACGAAGATTCTTCGACCGAACTTCGTGCTTCGGGATGAGCTTTGCGATCGGGCGGGCGTAGCCGTCAATTCCGCGAGATTTGCTTTCACTGTTCCCGGGACGGCGGGCTGCGGCTGGCGCGGGATGCTCGCTTCTGGGGCTGTTGTAGCAGGCTTCGAGAACTGGGGAACGTAGGCGCCGGTGGGGAGACTGATCCGGCATTCGCTGTAACGGGCAGGGTCGGCGTAGAAAATCGCCAGGCGTTTCCGCACCTCGCTGGCGTTGATCCTGACAATTCCGTCTGTGCTGGTGTCGTAGGACGGAGGCCGGCCGAAAACCTCGATACCGACCGTGCGCTCCTTCAAGTCGTCCGCGAGGCCGGCAAGCGAGCGAGCGACGACGAAATCGAGGAAATCCTGGCAGCGCTTGCTGGACTTGAATTCCGGGCTCGCAAGGATGCGCTCGAGCTCTGCTCGGACGGCTTCCGACGTGACGCCTTGATCCAAACAGCCTTTTTCCATGAGAACCCCCGCGGGGATGCGCCCCGGAAGGACCGTCTCGGACATAAAAGCGAGCTTGCAGCGTTCTATCACGAGTGTGTAGACGCAAGCCCCTTCTAGATGAAGTACTTCCCCGGCGATTGAATCCCGCTTCAATCGGTGGTTAACCGTTATAACCTTCACAGCGCCTGCATGTCAATGTCAAGATACGCGTCCTGATCAAGTTTATGGCTCTATATCGCGCTTTTGCCTTGGCGCAGCCAGCTTAATGTGCCTTTCCGGAGAACGCTAAAGCGTTCAGCCGCAAGGAAGCGCGCCAGGCGCGAGTCACTGAATTAAGGAGGAGTGGCCATGAAATTGAGAATGTTCTGTTATGGAGTGTGCGCGCTGCTTGCGATGGCAGCAGCGGCGCCAGGCAACGTCGCGGCGCAGGAAGCGGGCCGGGGGGCGCTGAGCGGATTGGTGACGGACACGACCGGCGCAGTAGTGCCTGCGGCTTCTTTGACGCTCACCAATGTGGCTACCGGTGTGGTGCTGCAAGGGAAGTCGTCGGCAGCGGGTCTCTATTCGTTCATTAGCCTGGTTCCCGGTGTCTACCGGCTCAAAGTCAGCGAGACCGGCTTTGAGACCTCGGTGCATGACCAGATCACGATCGCCGTGGATGAGAACGAAACCGTCAATGTGATCCTGAAGGTGGGAGCAGAGACCGAGACGGTGACGGTCTCGGCCGCCGAAGACATTTTGGCGGCCACGAGCAGCACGACGGGGCAGTTGATCGACACTGAAGCGATTAACCGGATGCCCTTGGATCAGCGCGATGTATTTCAATTGGCGATGCTCAGTCCGGGCGTGATTCCCCAAGACGGAAATATCACCTCGATCGATTCGGGGCGCGACCAGGTATCGAATTTCACCATTAACGGAGCACAGCAGGGGACGGTTTATTACATTCTCGACGGGAGCCCGCTGTCGGTTGGCGAAAACAACCAAGGTGTGGTGATCCCTGCGCTCGAGCCTCCGCTCGATGCGGTGGAAGAATTCCGCATGGAGTTAAACGAGACGCCGGCGAGCGTTCAGTCCGGCGCGGCCGGCGTAATCAGTTTGGTGAGCAAGAGCGGGACGGATCAATTCCACGGCGATGCGTTTGCGTGGATCAGACCGAATGGGTTGGACGCAAACACCTACTTCAACAACCAAAATGGCGTTGCGATTCCAAACTACCATCGTGATCAGTGGGGCGGCGCGTTCGGGGGCCCGATTAAAAAGGACAAGTTTTTCTTCTTTGGCGATTATGAAGGCACGCAGGAAGCCACTGCATCGTCGCTCACGACCACGGTGCCGACGGCTGCCGAGGAGGCAGGCGATTTCTCGGGAGATACTAGGGTAACGCTTTACAATCCCTTTGATTTTGCCGCAACCAATTGTGATGGCAACCCGAGTCCCTGTCCGCAGCCGATTCCCGGCAACATTCTTTCGAATGCTGGGCTGTCCATAAACCCGATTGCTGCGCAGTACCTGAAATACTGGCCCGCACCTAACCAGACGGGCGTGGGAACTTACCATCAGAACAACTTTTACGCCGCCGGATCGAATCCCGAAAGCGACCTGCGATTCGACGTACGGCTCGACGACACCGTCACCAGGAACCAGCACCTTTTCGGTCGCATTTCGATTCACCGTGAAAGCGACACTGGTCAAAACTACTTCAAGAACAATTTCTTCGGGGCGGCACAGGATTCCGATCACGATGGCAATCTGTTGATCGGCTACGACTGGACGCTGGGTCCCAAAACGGTGCTGCAATTCCGCGCTTCCGGCACCCGGCACTTCGAAAACGACGCGCCACAGGGCCAACTCGGCTTCGACATGACCACCCTGGGATTTTCGTCTTCGCTGGCGGCATCCTCCGTCATGCCCGCGATTCCCTACATGACCTTCGCGGGGAGCGGCGGGAGAATTCGCTCACTGGGGACCGCTCCGTTCTCGGTGTTCAAGTTCGCGGCCAATAACTACGATTTCAGTTCTACACTCAACAAGGTGCTTGGAAGGCACAATCTCAGCGCCGGGTGGGATTTCCAGAAGCAGTTCATGAACGTGGGGCAGCCGGTGTCGCCCGACGGCTACTACGAGTTTGGCGCCGACGCGACTTCGAACGACGGGGTCTCGGGCGCTGGCGGCGGCGATGGCGACTCCTTCGCGTCGTTTCTCATCGGCGTTGGCTCGTTTACCCAGGGCCAAGCGAACTGGTCCACGGACATCTTCGGCGCCAACAGTAATCCCTATAGCGCGCTGTTCATCCAAGACGATTGGCACGCGACGAAGAAACTGACCATCGATGCCGGGCTCCGCTGGGATGTTTTCCCGGGAGCGACGGAACGGCATAACCGCATGGAGTACTTCGACTCCACGCTGCCATACACTGTCAACGGCGTGAATATGACGGGCGCAGAGGTCTTTGCCAGTAACAAGGATCGCAGCCCGTTTGTCACCAACTGGCGCGATGTCGCCCCGCGCTTCGGCCTCACGTACATGGCCAGGCACAATATGGTGGTGCGCGGTGGGTTTGGAATCTCCTATGGACCCAGCGTGCACATGGTGTCGGTCAATCAATTCAACGACGATTCGTTCGATGCGGAAACCACCTGGCTGGCAGGGGAGCCCGATTCTTCCGATACATATCTCGCGCCCGTCAACACGCTCTCGAACCCATTTCCGAACGGCATTACGAAGCCGACGAGCGGATCTCTGGGACCGGAGACTAACCTCGGTGAAGGCGTGAATTTTGTGCCGCGCGTGGCGCCGGATATGACCACCTACAACTTCAACTTCGGCGTGCAGTATGAATTCTCGCATGGAACCATTGTGTCGGTGGCCTGGGTGGGCAGCCGAGGGCTGCACCTGACCTTCAGCAACAACACACCCGACCTGAACCAGCTTTCACTGCAGCAGATCGCGCAGTACGGGAACAACCTATCCAACATGGTTAACTACCCTTACGCAGCCGCCATTACCGACCCGAACTCGCCGTGGTATGGCGCGACTCAGGTCCCGCAATGGGTGATGCTCGAACCATATCCGCAGTTCTCCTACGGCACGGGGGACGAATACGGAAGCGGAGTTTTCGAATGGGGCGCCACTTGGGGAGATTCCATCTATCACTCGCTGCAAGCCAAGCTTGAAAAGCGCCTCAGCCACGGCTTTACAACGCTGGCTTCGTTTACGTGGGGCAAGCTGATCAACAACGACGACTCTGGCTCGCTGACCTTCAACGGCAACAACCTCGCGGTGCCCCAGGACTATAAGAATCTTCATCTGGAGCGGGCTGTTAGCACGCAGGACATCAAGTTCTTCTTCACCTGGCAGTTGTCCTATGATCTGCCCATTGGGGCCGGTCGTCTCGTCAACCTCCGCGGCTTGTCCGATCAAGCCTTCGGGGGATGGACGCTGAGCACGATCACCAGCTTTGGCGACGGCCAACCGATCGCTACTCCCAACGGCACGCTCGATCCGTGGTTTAACCAGCGGCCGAATCTCGCGAGCAACAACTGCGGGGCTGGAGCGCCCAAAAACGCCACCGAATGGTTCAATTACACCTGCATGTCGGAGCCCACAAATCTGTTCGCGCCGGGCACGATGGGAGCGATCCTGCCAGGAATCCGCGCCGACGGAACGCACAATCTCGATCTTTCACTGGCCAAGCATTTCAAATTTGGCGAGCAAAGGGAATTGATGGTGCGGGCCGAAACCTACAACCTCACCAACTCCGTGCAGTTCGGATATCCGAATGCCTTTTGGGCGCCGGAGAATTTCGGGCAACAACCGAATGCGGGCGACCAGGCGGGCTTCGGGCAGATCACCAACCAGGCCAATAATCCCCGCCAGATGAGCTTTGAGGCGCGCTTCACGTTTTAGGACCGGTGCATACATTGTTTTGTGAAGGGGCGCGGCTAAAGTCGTGCCCATTCACAGTGGCGACAAATTCAGAGGTTTCCGAGCACCGTGTCTGCGTAGATTCGTAGTTTCCCAGGTCTCAAAGGCAAGACCTGGGGCGCCCAAGTTTCTTGGCTCGATGAGGAGCGCTATGCACGCCGACAAACGCTCGAATCGGTCGAGCGGGAGTACGACGCCATGGAGTACACTTTGAATCCATCGGAGCAGAACCTCCCGCGCGGAATTTCGCGGCGGAAATTCCTGGAGCATGCCGCCGGAACCGCGGCGTTGTCGGTGCTTTCGAGCGGCAAAGTTCTTGCTGCGCTCGGTCAAGGTGATGGTTCGGCGGCGCCTCATGCTGCATTGCTGCGCGTGGATGCGACGAAAGCTGTGAACAGCTTCGACCCCGACAAGAGCCTGGGTTCTTCGATGGATGATTTGTCGATCCCGGTGATCCAGAAGATTTACACGCCCGAAATGGTCAAGCAGTGGCTCTCGGCGGGATGGGGTCCGATCACGTATCGTAATCACACGGAACTCTCCATCGAGGCGTGGCACTGGAACAGCAAGGGAAAGTGGAGCGACCCCGCGGATGAGCGCGGCTATTTTGTGGGCGACGCCGAGCCCACCGAAATGATTCACGATTCGTTCGCCTATCCGCTGCCGCATCGCGGCACGACGAGAGACGGCGGCGCTTCCGGCGGTTTCAGCCGACTCACGGACGGCGATCCCAACACGTTTTGGAAGAGCAATCCCTACCTGGCTAAGGAATTTACGGGCGAGGACGACGCGCTTCATCCGCAATGGTTCGTCCTGGATTTTCTTACTCCTCAGGAGATCAACGCTTTGCGCATCGATTGGTGCGAGCCGAGCGCGCGCGTGTATGAAGTGCAATATTGGACCGGCGTCGATCCCATGAATTGGGAGGCGCAATACAGCCCGGAGGAAGGCTTGGGCGTCAGCCAGCAGGTGGAAGGGCGCTGGAACAGTTTTCCCAATGGCATGGTGCGCGACGGCAAAGGCGGGACCGCGACGCTGAAGCTTGCAGAACAGCCCATCACCACGCGCTGGATTCGCGTGGTGATGACCCAATCCTCGCGCCAGCCCGGGCCCCACGGAACCGACGACGTGCGGCATCGGGTGGGCTATGCGATCAACCAGGTCTACGCCGGTACGATGCTCGACGACGGATCCTTCGTCGATCTTGTCAGGCACTCCGCCGACGGAACGCAGTCCCCTACCTACGTCTCCTCGACCGATCCCTACCACTCGGCCGCGGATCTGAGCAAGCGCGGCGACCAGACGGGCTTCGACCTCTTCTTCACCAGCGGCATCACCAACGATCTGCCGGCCATGATTCCCGTAGCAGTCCTCTTCAGCACGCCTGAAGACGCGGCAAATCAGATCGCTTATTTGAAAAAGCGCGGATATCCGGTGGCTTGGGTCGAAATGGGAGAGGAATGCGACGGCCAGTACATTTTGCCTGAAGATTACGCGGCGCTTTACATTCAATTTGCCGACGCAATCCATAAAGTCGTTCCGGACGCCAAGCTTGGCGGTCCTGTTTTCCAAGGCATCAATCAGGATGTCTCGGTTTGGCCGGATGCGGAGAACCGCACCTCCTGGTTTGGCAGGTTCCTCGATTACTTAAAATCCCACGACCATATCCAGGATCTCGCCTTTGTTTCCTTCGAACATTATCCGTTCGATCCGTGCTCAGTGAATTGGGCGGATCTTTATCGGGAGCCTGATGTAACGCGCAATTGCCTCGATGCGTTCCGGCAGGACGGCTTGCCTGAAGGCGTGCCGCTGATGAACACCGAGAGCGCGCTCACCTACAGTCTCTCGAACTACATGACCGACATTTTTTCAGCTCTATGGCTCGCCGACAGCGTGGGTTCGTTTTTCCTTTATGGCGGCTCGGCTTATTATCATTCCCCGATCCAGGCCGAACCGCTTCGGCCCGGGTGCCACGGCGGCTGGGCGACGTATGGAAATTACGTTGCCGACGCCAATCTCCAAATCCACCAGTTTACAGCGCAATATCACACCGGCCGCATGATCAACAGCGAATGGGTCACGCACCGCAGTGGCGTGCATCGGCTGTTCCGCGTGGACGGCACGGTCGCCGATCCCGCCGGCCACGCGCTTGTGACCTGCTATGCGGTCGAACGGCCGGATGACAACTGGGCGCTTCTGGTTGTGAATAAGGACCGGGATAACCCGCGCAACATTGAAATCGCCTTCGAGGGCGCCGGCGGACAGAGGGGGTTTTTTGAGGGCGAGGTGAATATGGTTTCGTTCGGAAGCGAGCAATACGTTTGGCGCTCGGAGGGCCCGCAGTCCCACGCCGAGCCCGACAACCCACCGGTCGCTTCCAAAGTCCGCGCTGGCCGGGGCGTTCCAGTCACGTTGCCTAAGTGCTCCGTCACCGTGCTCCGCGGCAAAGCGCAGAACCTGGCATAGGAATCTACAGGGCGCCGCTTTGGAAAAAAAACTTGTTGTGAGGATTCACTTGATCGTACCCACCTCCATTCCTCTGGTTGCGTTCGCTGCGACGATGGTGGCATGCAGATGCAGTAACGCCGGATTCTTGACGCAGCCCGCGAGACCTACGCGATCATTATCATGGCCGCGATAACGATATGAAGAAGAAGCGTCCAGGCGCCTCTCGTTGGGGGCGAGTGTGTTACCAAATCGTTCCAGCTTGAAACATGGATTGGCAACTTGTGAGAGTCAAGTCAGATTGCATCCGCACGGAGTTGGAGAAGAAACAGGCTGATAGAAAGGAAGACGAAGCATCATGATCGCTGCATCCTTGAAGAGCGCTATCCTAGGCGCAATCGGCGCATTCGCGCT
>JASHTU010000115.1 GCA_030040395.1 Acidobacteriaceae bacterium | reverse complement strand
CGCATCTTACGGACTATGCGCGACCTCCCGAGGCATTGCGCCCCGGAGGCTCGTTTGCATGGCTCACCCGGCGCCAGCCTGGAAACCGCAAGCGCGAGATCGAGGCAACTTCTTTGCATTCTTCCGGCACGCTGCGTATCGATGAGCTCACCCATGAGGAGCGAACTGTCTATGCCACGCTGAAGCCTGAGCGCCTGCCCGAACACGTGGCCATCATCATGGACGGCAACGGCCGGTGGGCCGGCCAGCGTTCCTTCAAGCGCTTTGTCGGCCACCAGCAGGGCGCCAAAAGCGTGCAGCTGGTTACTGAGACAGCCTCGCGTATCGGCTTGCCCTGGCTCACCCTCTACGCATTTTCTCTGGAAAATAATCTGCGGCGCCCGCGCGCCGAGGTCAACTTTCTCATGCGCCTGCTCAAGAGCTACCTCGAGAGCAACGTGCAGCGCATGATGGACAACAACGTGCGCATCCGCTACATCGGCCGCACCCGCGAGCTGCCCATCGAGGTGCAAGACCGGATGCACTGGGCTGAGGAAACTACGGCCCGCAATACCGGAACCACGCTCACCCTCGCCCTCAACTACGGCGGCCGCTCCGAGCTGGTCGACGCCTTTCGTGGCCTCGCCGTGGAGGTCGAGCGCAAGCACCTCAGCCTCGACCGCATCACCGAGCAGGACATTCACCGTCATCTCTACACCGCGCACATGCCCGACCCCGATCTGCTCATCCGCACCTCGGGCGAGATGCGCATCTCGAATTTCCTGCCTTGGCAGATTGCCTACACCGAGATCTACGTCACCGAGCGCTTTTGGCCCGACTTCCGTGGCATCCATCTCCTCCAAGCCATCGCCGATTTCCAGCGCCGTGAGCGCCGCTACGGCGGCATTGGCGAGAGCTGCGGCGAAGTCGAGGAAGACCCCGACCGGATCCAGATTGCGGCCACCTGACGGCGCCGGCTGACGTGCCTGCATCGCTAGCCTCGATCTCGTGCCTAGAGCACCGGAGAATTGAAGTTTGCGATGAATTGCACCCCCGGCATAAACAGAATGTCTATATTGGGGATGCATAATCACTGGACTTACGGCAAGTCCACCCCCGGCAGTGTATCCTCTATCCCTGAATGAAACGCTTGATTACTGCTGTTGTTCTTATCCCCGTTGTTCTTTTGCTTGTGTTTCTTGCCCCCCGTTGGCTGTTTACGCCTGCCGTTGCCGTAGTCGCAGCGTTGGCTGCCTGGGAGTGCATGGGTCTCGCCGACCGTGGCGGCGCCAAACCGCCGCGCATTGCCGTACTGGTAGCGCTCGCCGCGCTTTTTGCCGGCAACTACCAGTGGCCAGACTTGACCGCGGCCATCTTCGGCGTGTTGAGCCTGGCGCTGCTCGTCTATTGCACTTTGGTCAAGCCGGCGGCGCAGGTTATGGCCGACGCTTCGGCGTCGATCTTTTGCGTTTTTTATATCGGCTTGACCCTCCTGGCTGTGCCCACTCTCCGCGAGCAGGCCAACGGACCCTCCCTGGTGGCGTTTTTGCTTTGCGTGGTCTGGGCCGGAGACATCGCCGCACTCTATGTCGGCCGGCCTTGGGGACGGCACAAGCTGGCGCCAACGCTTAGCCCCAACAAGACCTGGGAAGGCGCCGTGGCCTCGGTGGCGGGCAGCCTGCTGGCCACCGGAGGGCTGCTGGGCTTGGCCACTCAGCTGCAGCAGAGCTGGGACTCGGGCGTGCTCTCCTATCCTGATGTGCCGGGCTACTGGCTGATGCTGGCCGTCATCGTCAATGTCGCAGCTCAGGTGGGCGACCTCGCCGAGTCCGCGCTCAAACGCTCGGCAGGCGTCAAGGATTCGGGAAGCCTGCTGCCGGGCCACGGCGGTGTGCTCGACCGCATTGACGCCGTATTGCTGGCCGCGCCGGCGCTATGGTATGCCCAGGTGATCCACCAGATGTTTTAGCATAGCTTCTAGCTGCTAGCTCCTAGCCACTAGCTCAAAGCGAGATGGCCAATGTACTGTCGATTTCCGACGTCGTGTCTCAAATCAATCGACTCCCTGCTTCCTGCCGTCAAAATGCGCAAATGTTCTCCTCTTGGGGCAGGAAACTGAAAGCTATGGGCTGAAAATTGGAAGCCAGGAGCTGAAGACTGTTTTGAAGCGACTCGCCATCCTCGGTTCCACCGGCTCAATCGGGCAAAGCACCCTTTCCATCGTCGAGCAGTTTCCTGAAAGGTTCCAGGTGGCCGCGCTGGCCGCCGGCCGCAACTTCGACGAAGCCTTTGCGCAAGCCGTTCGTTGGCGGCCGCGCGTGGTTTCGATGGCCACCGAAGAACTGGCCGGCCGTCTCGCCGCCGAGCTCCGCGGGGCTGGGGTAGCCGGGGTCGAAGTGGTCCACGGGACAGCGGGCACAGTGGTTTGTTCCACGCACCCCGACGCGGATTTCGTCGTTTCCGCCATCGTGGGCGTAGCCGGCCTGGAGGCCACGCACGCGGCCATCCTGGCCGGAAAGCCGGTGGGGCTGGCCAACAAGGAGTGCATGGTGGCCGCCGGCGAAATCCTCACCCGCGCCGCCCGCGAGCGCAAGGCGCCCATCCTGCCCATCGACAGCGAGCACAACGCCGTCCATCAGTGCCTCCGCGTCGGAGCCCGCACCGAGGTCAAAACCATCTGGCTCACCGCCTCCGGCGGGCCGTTCCGGCAGTTGCCGCTCGAGAAGTTTGCGGCCATCACGCCCGAGCAGGCCCTCAAGCATCCCACCTGGATGATGGGCCGCCGCATCACCATCGATTCGGCGACCATGCTGAATAAGGGTTTGGAGGTGATCGAGGCCTGCCGGCTGTTCGACTTGACGCCCGACCAGGTTCGCGTTATGGTCCATCCCCAGTCCACGGTGCACTCGCTGGTGGAATTCGTGGATGGCTCGATTCTGGCGCAAATCTCGGTGACCGACATGCGCCTGCCGATCCTATATGCGCTTGCCTATCCGGAGCGGCCGGCTTCCGCGCTCACTTTCGATTTAGCCGCCCTGCGCCATCTGGAGTTCGAGCAGCCCGATTTCGAGCGGTTCCCCTGCCTGCGGCTCGCTTTTGAGGCCGCCTATAAGGGCGGGGCGCACTGCATCGCTCTCAACGCCGCCGACGAGGTGGCCGTCGAAGCTTTCCTCGCCCGCCGCATCCCGTTTATGGGAATCCCGGGTACAATTGAAAAGGTGCTCGCATCCACGCCGGAGGCGCACCCCGCCACCATCGCCGAGGTGCTGGCCGCCGACGGGGAGGCGCGTCAAAGGGCCCGGGAGCTGATAGCCGGCTGATTCCGCAGGAGGTTTCTCAAGCGCTAACCTACTCCCACCGCTCAATTTGCGGCAGGGGGGAGTCGTTACCCGTCCTTGTCGCGTCTTATGGAGCAGGGCCGGAATTGGGACCGCCGGAGCCGCGGCTCGTTAGAGGAATTAACTCCACAACTATGCATCAGTTTCTCGTTTCCACCGTAGCCTTTATCGTCCTGATCGGCGTGATGGTCATCGTCCACGAGCTAGGACACTTCATCGTCGCCAAGCTCTGCCGCGTGCGCGTCGAAGCCTTTTCCTTCGGCTTCGGTCCGCGTCTGTTCGGCGTCAAGTACGGCGGTACGGATTACAAGGTTTGCCTCTTGCCCCTGGGCGGCTTCGTTAAGATGACCGGCGAAAACCCCATGGAATCCGAGCCCGTCAATGATCCCGAAGCCTTTACCTCCCATCCCCGATGGCAGCGCATTTTAATCGGCCTCGCCGGGCCGGCGGCAAACTTCATCCTCGCCTTCGCGCTCATGTTCATTTACTTCGTCTGGTTCAACGAAGTCCCCGCGGTTCAAGTCAAGACCACCACCGTTGAGTGGGTCACGCTCGGCTCGGCTGCGGCCAACGCGGGGTTCAAGGCTGGCGACGGAATCGAGCGTTTCGACAACGTCAACCTTCCCGACTGGGAGCAGGTCTACGAACACCTCAAATTGAACGCCAACCAGAATGTCGCGGTCACGGTGGACCGCGACGGCGCCTCTGTGCCGCTCACCTTGCATGTCCCCACCGACGCCAGGAACGACGATTTCGACTTGAGCGACGCCGGCCTTCTGCCGCAATACCTGAATGGCCCGATCCAGGTGTCGGACGTCGAGGCGGGGACTCCGGCCGCCGCGGCAGGTCTGCGCGCCGGAGACGCCATCGAAAGCGTCAATGGCCATCCGTTTCACTACGTCGGTACCTTTGCGGCCTACGTGCAGTCCACGGGAAACCAACCGATTCATCTCGAGGTGGACCGCGGCGGCAAGACCATCCCGATTGTCGCCACGCCGGAGAAGCTCGATTCGCGTTGGATGCTGGGCTTTTCCGGGAACCCCATTCCCTATCGCAATGAGCCGTTGAAATTCACCGCCGCCTGGAAGAAATCCACCGTCTTCTGCGATCAGAATTCCCTGCTGGTGGTTGACGTGCTCGAGAGGCTCTTCACGCACCGCGTCTCGGTTTCGCAGTTGATGGGGCCGGTAGGAATCGCCCGCGCCGCCGGCCAAGCCGCCGAAATGAATGGCTGGTTCCCCAAATTCGCCCTCGCCGGCGAAATCAGCATCAACCTGGGCATTCTCAACCTGTTTCCATTCCCCATCCTCGACGGCGGCCTGATTCTGCTCCTGGCCATCGAGAGCTTCTTGCGCCACGACATCAGCCTCAACGTCAAAGAGCGCATCTACCAGGCCGCTTTCGTGGTCCTGATGGTCTTTTTTGTCTTCATCATCTTCAACGACGTGAGCAAACTGCCGGCCTTTTCCCACGTCAAGCCGTGAGGAAAATGTCGGCCGGCCAGGTTGCGGACCACGGACAGTCTTAAGAAGCCATGGCGCTGCGAGGTGCGGAGTTGACCGCACGGTTTCCGGCAAGGTTGAAGTAGGCGAAAAATCTCCGCGCCGCGGATTTGCAAAGGGCGCGACCAAGCTTCCAGACGCCGCTTGGGACGACTGGAAGATGCCACGAGCGCCGGCGCTCACACCTGCATCACTTCGGCTTCTTTCTTGCGCGAGAGATCTTCCATGCGGCGGATTTCGTCGTCGGTCATCTTTTGCACTTCTTCCATCGCCCGCTTCTCGTCGTCCTCGCTGATCTTCTTTTCCTTGGCTAGTTTTTTGAGCGCCTCGTTGCCGTCGCGGCGCACGTTGCGCACCGCGGTGCGGTGCTCCTCGAGCACCCGGTTCAGGTGCTTGCACACCTCGCGGCGGCGCTCCTCGGTCATGGGCGGCACGGGCACGCGGATAACCTTGCCGTCG
>JASHTU010000114.1 GCA_030040395.1 Acidobacteriaceae bacterium | reverse complement strand
CAGTTGGCTTTCCCACGCGCGGCTGCAACTCTGCTATCGTTCCCTAGAGCCTGTTATTAACTTTGGGGCAGACAGCGTTGCGCGCGAAAATTCGGCCAAACGAGGCGGAGCCCGCAGGCTGTGGCGGGTCCACCGTCAAGGGCGAGAACGAAGTATGGCCGGATTTCCACCCCAGCGACGAAAAGCTGTCGCTGGGGGCCCCGGATTTTCGCCGCAACCCTTCGGGACGGGGCCAATTTTTTCGATTTCGTTGTCGCTCGTCGCTAGCAGACACCCGGTATGCGTCTCTCCTCGCTCCTAGAACTCGAAAAAATTGGCTCCCGTCGCCGCCCGCCCCAAAGTTAATAACAGGCTCTAAGGACCCACCCCATGTCCACTCCCTCTCGCCGCGTCATGCTGATGGTGCTGCATCCGGCCTTCGCGCTCACCGGCATGGCCGCCAGCGTCACCGGACCCCTGCTGCCCTCTCTGGCGCGCCAGTTTCATCTTTCCGACGCCCAATCGGGTCTGCTGCTGTTTTCCATCTACGCCGGGATGGCCTCGGGCGCCCTTGTCTGCCGCGGCAACTACGCCCGCATCCTCCTTGCCGGTTGCGCCGCTATGACGCTCGGCTGCCTCGGCTTTCCCTGGATTTCACGCCCGCTGCTTTTCCCGCTGGCTTTCTTTTACGGCGCCAGCGCGGGTGCGGCCATGACCGCCGTGAGTCTCTTCGCCGGGCGCAATTATCTTGCCCGCCGCGCCGCCACGCTTACCCTGCTCAACTTCACCTGGAGCCTCGGGGCAACTATTGGACCCCTTCTGGCCGCGCGCCTGCTCGCGGTCGCTTCCTGGCGGGCTGTCTACAGCGTGCTGGCTGCCGCCTCGGCGCTCGGTGCGCTGGCGGTTGCCTTCACCATCCGCGACTCGGAAGAGATCCCCCGCGCCACCAGAGAAACCACCGGTTTGCGTAATCTACGTTTCATCGTCCTCTTTGCCCTCTTCTTCTTTTTCGAGGTCGGCGTCGAATGGATGGCGGGCGCGTGGTTCACCACCTATATCCTGCGCGCCACCGCCGCCACATTGACGCTCGCCGCCGCCGCCTCGGCCCTCTTCTGGGGCGGATTCCTAGCCTCGCGCGGGCTGACGCCCCTGGTGCTGCTGCGCGTGACGCCGGGCAAGCTGCTTCAAGGCGCCTTGCTCGTTGCTCTCGGGGCCGCATCGCTGTTGATCGCGTCCCGCATGGCCGTCCCGCTCATCGCCGCCATCGTGTTGCTGGGCCTCGCCCTCGGTCCGGTCTTCCCGCTGGCTCTGGCCGCCTTCCTCGATCGCGCCCGCCATACTTCCGACTCGCGTTTTGTCCTTTTCTTCAGCGGCTTCGGCGCAGCCGTGCTTCCCTTGGTCGTGGGTGACGTCTCCGCGCATTCCGGCAGCCTGCGCATCGGCCTATTCACGGCTCCGGTCACGCTCCTGGTCATGGTAGCCATGTTGCCCTTGCTCGGCGTCTCACGCCGCATCGCATCTCCGGTTCTTCCCTCCATGGAGCACGCGGCCCAACCCTCCGGCGACCCGTTGCCCTGAACCAAGCCGACCGCGTCTCATGCTTCAGGGCGTTCCCTCGCCGGGAGCCTCGATTCCCGACGCGAAAGAATAAAATGATCTGCGATTGGAGACATCGTGGAGCCATTCCGTTTTCATCTCTTCGTCTGCACGCAGCAAAAACCGGAGGGCGCCGCATCCTGCCCGGCCTCGGGCTCGTTCGCGGTGCTCGAGGCTCTTCAGCGCGAAATGGAGGCCCGCGGGTTGACTCACGAAGTGCAGCTCACGACTTGCGGCTGCATGGGTCTCTGCGATGAAGGCCCGGTGATGGTGACTTACCCTGAAGGCGTGTGGCACCGGCGCGTGCAGCCGGCCGACGTCCCGGAAATTGTCGAGCGCCATCTGCTTCACGCCGAGCCTGTGGAGCGGCTGGCCTGGCGCGACGCCGCCGCCATGAAAGCCATGTCCATCGATCACGGCGAAAAGTACCGCGCCGCCGTGGCCGCGCGCGATCGCGCCGGCACGCTTCCCGACTCGCTGCATCAGACCATCCGCGGTTTCATGCCCAGCCGCGCGATTCTCACCGCGCTCGAGCTCGACCTATTCACCGCAGTGGGCGAAGGCGCCACCGCTGAAGAAGTTGGCGCCCGCATCCACGCCAGCGCCCGTGGCGCCGAAATGTTGCTCAACGCGCTGGTCTCGCTGGGGCTCGTGACCAAGACCGGCAATATCTATCGGAACACCAAAGACTCGACCCGGTTCTTTGCGCAGGGCTCAAAGGACAACCAGCGCGACGGCCTGCTCCACACCGCCAATCTCTGGCATAGTTGGAGCACGCTCACCGAGGCCGTGCGCCGGGGAACACGCGTTTCCATTGATGGCGCGCGCACGCCGGAATGGACCCGGGCTTTTATCACCGGCATGCAGCGCAACGCCAAAGATCGCGCTCCGCTGGTGGTGAAAGCCCTGGGCGCAGACGGCGCCCTGCGCATCCTCGATCTCGGGGGAGGCTCGGGTATGTATTCTATCGCCTTCGCCAGGGCGAACCCTGAAACGCGCGCGGAAATTCTTGACCTTCCCGAGGTTCTGCCGCTCACCGCCGACTACGTGCGGAGCGCCGGTGTGGAGGCGCAAATTGTGC
>JASHTU010000113.1 GCA_030040395.1 Acidobacteriaceae bacterium | reverse complement strand
GATTTCCGCACCTTGCAGACGGAGTTCGTCGGACCGGGCGTCGAGTTTGTGGACAAATGCGCGAACAGGAAGGCCCTGTTCGCGCAGGAGCATTGCGATCACGCGTCCGGTTGAGCCCTGCTGTCCGCCGGCTGCACCTGTGACCAAGATGGGGTGAGACATTGGAAAAACCTCCTCCTGCTTATGGGATGATGTATATCATCCTATGGATTCGGACTTTTTGGACCGCCCTGGACCGCTTGCATCTTGGGATGATCTCGAGCATCCTACAATGAGTCATGCGTTACCAGCCCGAACACAAAGCGGAAGTCCATAGGAAGATCGTGAAAGACGCCTCGCGTCGCGTACGCGCGGAAGGTCTGAACGGCGCTGGGGTTGCAGCAGTTATGCGCGACGCGGGTCTGACGCACGGAGGCTTTTACAAACATTTCGGGAACAAGGACGAGCTGCTCCTGGAGTCGCTCCGGGAGGCTTTCCGGGATATCTCTGGCAAACTGGCTCGCGCCGCGGAGCAGTCGCACACTGAGACACCGTGGAAGGCGATCGTGAAGGCCTATCTGAGCCTGGAATACTGCGATCACGCCGAGCGCGGCTGCCCTTTGACGACACTTGCGCCGGAGCTGGCGCGGGTCGACAAAAGGATGAGGGGGCAGATCTTTGCCGAGCTTGTGAACTACAGGGATAGAATGCTTCTGTTTATGCCGGGCCACCGAACTGCCGACAAAGAGCGTGCTTTCTTTTCGATCTTTGCAACGATGATCGGGACAATTGAAATCGCTCGGATGCTGCCAGAGCCCGCGATGCGGGAGAAAGTGCTGGCGATCGCAAGAGATTTCCTCTTGCACAGCTTTTGATTTCTCGGATTGAGAAAACGCAGTCCTCAATTGATGCGTACAGACCAAGGCACTTGTCGAGCTCGATTTGAGCTGACCTCGGATCATTCGTCCCGGCGAACGCCGTTCGCGCCAGGATTCGGGATTCCGGTCGAATGGCCGGCTATCTCGAGGTTGCAGATATTCCGAGTGCGAAGTTCCTAAGGACAACCGCAGATCCTTCACAGCGTTCCGGACGGCAAAAGCGTTATGAGGCTTGGAGCGACTAAAGCGCCCGCAGAGCGGCAGAGCCCCAGCGGACGGCTTCCAGATAGAGGCCCGCGACCGCGTGCTCGCTCAGGCCGGCGGCATGAGCGATGGCCTCGCATTGCGGCCAGTCGCAGGTTTCGAGGCAACAAACGAGACGGAGCGGAACCAGCTGCGGGCTGGGTTGGCCGGCGAGGGCGGACTTCATCTCGGAACTGATGGGCAGGACTTTGAGGATGCTTTCGATGGGGGTTTCGAGAAGAACGTCAAGCAGCGACAGCAGACCGAGAAGGTAGAGCTCGTCGGGCGCCGCGCCGATGCGGGCAGCGAGCAACTCGCAGAACCGGGCGCGAACCAGGGCCATAGAGAGGAGCGGGCTGGACCGATGGCCGGCGAGCGAGCTGGCGAGGGCCACGGAAACCATGCGGCGCATGGCGTCATCGCCAACCATGAGGAGAGCGCGGCGGACGGTAGTGATGTCGTGTTGGAGTGCGTGGAGGACGGAGTTGGCGAGCCGGAGGACGCGATAGGCGAGCGTGGCGTCAGCCATGACGAGGCGCTCGATCTCGTCGAGGTCGGCAGGATGACGGCGGAGCGCAGCGAGCAGCCAAAGATAGACGAGGTGATTTTGCGGCAAGGCGCGCGAGGCGACGGTGACGGGACGGGAAAAGAAATATCCCTGGAAGACGGAGCAGCCTTCAGAGAGGGCGGTGGCCCGCTCTTCCCGGGTTTCGATTTTTTCGGCGAGGAAGCGGATGCGGGCGCCGCGCGCCATGGAGTAGATTTCCCTGCGCGCCTTCGCATCGGAGGCAAGGAAGTCGATCTTAATCAAGTCGGCGAGTTCGATGAGAGGCGCGCGGGAAGGGTGCGGGGAAAAATCGTCGAGAGCAAAGCGGTAGCCCTGTTTGCGGAGAGCGCTGCAGGCTGCGATCAGTTCGGGATCGGCCTCGATGTCTTCGAGGATTTCAAGAACGGTGTTGCTGCTAGGCAACAGAGTCACCGCGCCGTCGATTAGGGACGCGCGGGTGCAATTGACAAAGGCGGGCACGTCGCCGCGATGAGTGAGCAGCATCGACCAGTATTCGACGATCTCACGGGTGGCGGCTTCGGGGTCGCTGGGTGGGACGTTGGCTGGCTTGGGGCGGGACAGGAGTTCGTACCCGAAGAGGCAGCCTTTTTCATCGACGATGGGCTGTCTGCCGACGAATCGCATAGGGGCAGGCGCAGACTGCACCTCGATCAGCGCGTTTTCGACTGGGGCCCATGCCATCGACGTTTAGAAGTTAGGGTAAGCCCGCGGGGGCTGGCGCGCCATCCCTCTTCCTGGTAAGGCGGATGGCCGCCCGCCGGGTTTCGGCATGTCCAAGCGCAGGGGGTTGGGGAACGGAGGGGTTGTCAAAAGGGGCTAGTGTGGGGTATTTTACTAACTGGTTAGTTAAACATGGTCACCCCCCCCACGCCCGAGCCTTCCGCCGAACGATCAGCCGAGACGCGCAGCCGCATTCTGGACGCAGCGCTGCGTGAGTTCAGCGCGCACGGGCTGGCGGGGGCGCGGACGGAACAGATCGCCGCCGCGGCCGGCGTAAATAAAGCCCTTCTTTACTATTACTTCGACAGCAAGGAAAAGCTGTACCTGGCGGCCCTGGAGTTGGCGGCGGGACGGGTTCGGGACCGGGGGATGGCGGTGTTTCTGCGCGAGGCCAGTCCGGGTGAACGCATTGTGCGCACGGCTCTGGACCATTTCGACCGGATTTTGACGCAGCAGGAGTTCCAGAGCCTGATGCAGCAGGAGATGATGCGGCTGCACAAGGGTGAGGAGGGTGCGCTGCCGCTGCTGGTAAAGCGGGTTTTCAGCCCGCTGCAGGCGGTTTTTCAATCGCTGGTGCGGGAAGGGATCGCCTCAGGGGAGCTGATCGACGTGGACTGGCTGCAGATCCCGCTGGCTGTATTAGGCGCGAACGTTTTTTATTTTTTGAGCGCGCCGGTGTGGCGGCTGGCGATGGCTTCCTTTGAGCCGTTCGAGACGGAGGTGCTGCGGGCGCGGAGGGTGGCGCTGGTGGAATTTTTAGGCCAGGCGCTGTTTGTGGACCGGGAGCATGGGGCCGAGCTGGCGAAGCGGGTGCTGGCCGACACGCCGATGCCGGCTCCCGGGGAGTTTCGAGGATTGGAGGTGAAAGACGAGTGAATGCGCGCAATCGGGTTTTTCTGATTCTGGGCATCCTTACCGTGGGGTCGTTGATCTTTTATTTGCTGACCACGCCGCGCGGGAACGAATTGCAGGTGATCGGGACGGTGGACGCGAATGAAGTGGTGGTGAGCTCGAAGATTCCCGGGATTGTGGAGACGTTGATGGTGAAGGAAGGCGACCGCGTGAAGGCAGGCCAGTTGGTGGCGACCATTGAGAGCAAAGATTTGGACGCGGCGCTGAAAGCGGCCCAGGACACGGCGGCGGGCGACAAGTGGAAGCTGCGCGAAGCCATGGAGACGGAGCGCCAGAACCGCGGCGAGACCGACAGCGCCACGCTGGCCTCAGAGGCGCAGGTAAGGGCGGCGCAGGCCTCGCTGGCGCAAGCGCAGGCGCAGTACGAGCACCAGCAGGCGGACACCAGCCGGACGGTGGCGCTGGCCAAGCAGGGAATCATGAGCACACAGGCGATGGACGACGCCGTGACCAGCCTGAATGCGGCGAGCGCGGCGGTGAACACCGCCAGAGGCAACCTGGCCGCGGCCGAAGCCACGCTGCGCCAGGCGCGTGCGCACGAGCTGCTGACCCAGGTTTCTGCGCGCACGGTGGATGAAACCCGCGACACGGCGGCCAACGCGGAGGCGCTGGCGAACGAGGCGGCGGTGGAAACGGGCTATGCGCAGATTGTGGCGCCGGTGACCGGGACGGTCAACGTTTGGGCGGCGCGGCAGGGCGAGGTAGTGGCCGCAGGGACGCCGATTGTGACCATCATGGACCAGACGCAGACCTGGGTGTACGCGCCGGTTCCGGAGACGGATGCGGACGCCGTAAAGCTGGGCGACAAACTGCGCGTGGTGATGCCCAGCGGCGCGACGGTCTGGGGTCCGGTGATCGCGAAGATGACGGAAGCCGATTTTGCCACTGAGCGAGACGTGAGCCGCACCAAGCGCGACATCAAGACGGTGCAGTTGAAGCTGCTGATTCCCAATCCCGGCGAAGAGTTTGTGCCGGGAATGACGGCCCAGATCTACATTCCCACAAAAGGGCTGGTGAAACATTGAGCGCGGCAAACGGCAATGGCGGACCACGGCCCACGGCCATGGCGGTGGAAAAGATAGTGAAGCGCTTTGGCGACTTTGAAGCGGTAAAAGGGATCAGCTTCAGCGTGGCGGAAGGGGAGATCTTCGGCCTGCTCGGCCCCAACGGCGCGGGCAAGAGCACGCTGATCCGGATGATGACCACGCTGATCCCAGTGACGGCGGGCAAAGCCATGGTGGCCGGGCAGGATGTGAGCAAGGATCCAGACGGAGTGCGCCGGCTGATCGGCGTGATTCCCCAGGCGCTGACCAGCGATCCGGACCTGACCGTGGAAGAGAACCTGCTTATCTACGCCAAGCTCTACAGCGTGCCGCGCGGGCAACGGGAAAAGAACATCGCCGAGGTGCTGGAGGCCGTGGACCTGACCAAGTGGCGGAAGGCGCAGACCAAGACGCTTTCCGGCGGCATGCGGCGCAGGCTGGAGATCGCGCGGGGGCTAGTGCACGATCCGCGCATCTTTTTTCTCGATGAGCCGACCACGGGGCTGGATCCGGTTTCGCGCATTGCGGTGTGGGAGATGCTGAATCATCTGAAGGCCACGCGCAACCTGACCATCCTGCTCACGACCCACTACATGGAAGAGGCGGACAAGCTGTGCGACCGCATCGCGATTGTGGATCACGGCACGCTGGTGGCGCTGGGGACGCCAGTGGAGCTGAAGAACAGCATAGCCGGCTCGAATGTGGTTGAGGTGCAGTTTAACGGGGAGCCGGAGGGCTGGCAGGCGCGCCTGGAGAGGCTGGAAAGCGTGACCAGCGTGCAACCGGAGAGCGGAGGCTTTTACCGGGTGTTGACTTCGTCGGGCTCGAAAACCACGCTTCAGCTTGTGGAGATGGCGGTGGAAGCGGGGGTGACGATGGCCTCGCTGAGCGTGCAAAACACCACGCTCGACGATGTGTTTGTCCACTACACGGGCCGGCAATTGCGCGATGAGCAGGTGAAGGCGCCGCTGGCCTCCTGGGCCATGATGCCTTCCCGAGGAGCGCAACCATGAACCGCATGTGGGCCATCATTGAGCGGGAACTGCGGAAGTACTTCCGCTCTCCGGTGCTCATGATCATGTCGTTGATGCTGCCGCTGGTGCAACTGGTGATCCTGGGCAACGCCTTCGGGGGCAAAATCACGCACGCCCACGTAGGGGTGGTGGATTACGACCGCGGGCCGCAGGCAGTGAAGCTGCGCGAGGCCTTTGCGGCGGTGGGCGCGACCATCAAGACCTTCTCCACGGTGAACTACGACAACGAAGTGCAGGCGCGGGAGGACGTGCGCGACGGCAAGATCGACGCCGCGGTGATTATTCCCGCGCAGTACTCGCACCGCGTGTACGCACAGGACGCGCCGCAACTGGGGCTGGTGGTGGACAACTCCGACCAATTCATGTCCGACGCTTTGGAGTCGGAGATGCAGTCGATTGTGGACGCGCTGAATGCGCCGCTGGTTCCCGACCCGATCAACAAGAGCATCGCCCTCGAAACCGTCGAGGTTTATCCCTACATTGCCTACATGAAGTTTCTGCTGGCGGGGTTGATCGCGCTGGCCATGTATGTTTCGGTGATGATCGGCGGGGGAATGCTGTACATCGACGACAAGGCGCGGGGGGTGCACGAGGGCTACCTGGTGACGCCCATTACGCGCCTGGAGCTGGTGATGGGGCTCAACGCGGCCGGGGCCATCAAAGCGGTGCTGGCCGGCATCTCCATGTCCGTCATCGGTTCGCTGCTGGCGGGGCTGGGAACGATTTTTCATCCCGCGCAGGACCTGGAACTGCTGTGCGTTGTCGCGGTGACCTCGATTGCCTTCAACGGCATGATGTTCCTGATGATGGTTCGCGTAGACGATCCGCTGGTGCCGCGCGCCATGTTCGGGGTGTTGAACACGCTCTTGTTTTTCCCCTCGGGCGCCATCTATCCGATTGCGGCCTTCCCCGCGTGGCTCCGCGCCATCGCCGTGGTGGATCCCTTCACCTACTGCGTTCACGGCTTGCAGGAGGTTCTGCTCAAAGGCGGCGGTTTCGGGGCGATCTACGGCGACCTGCTGTTTCTGCTCGTTTTTGGCGTCGGAACGCTACTGATTGCTACGTCGCTGTTTAAGCGGACGCTGTGAGGGCGGGAGCGACCGGGTAGCGTTCATTCACCACGTAGCGAACACCCATGGCGAATGCTGGCGGACGAGAAATCTCACGATCGCCGAGGATGCGCCGAATGCGCTTCCTCGCCCAGGATGACGGGTTCTAACGGACACGCCTTTCGGGAAATTGGTCATGGCGCATTGACAGGCCCGTAGCGACGGGTAAGAGATACTGGGAATCATGCCGTTTACGCTTTCCCATGCCGCTGCCGCGATCCCGTTTCGACGGACCCCGTTGATCATGTCGGCGATGGTGATGGGATGCTTTGCGCCCGATTTTCCCCGCTTTCTCTCTCTAAGGCCCCACACAGCCTTCGGCCACACCTTCGCCGGCATGTTGGCCTTGGATTTGCCGCTCGCGCTTGCCGCGCTGTGGCTGTTTCACGCCTTGATCAAGCAGCCGATGCTACTGTTACTGCCAGCCGGGATGCACCGCCGGCTAAGGACCAGCGTGGATGCTTTCCCGTTCTGGCCGCCACAGCGTCTTTCTTTGATTGTGCTTTCCATCCTCGCCGGGACGGCGACGCACCTGGTGTGGGACGCGTTCACGCATCGCGAATCCTGGATCTATCAGAACTGGACGTTCCTGCGGGGGTCGGTGGCGTTGCCGGTCACCGGCGCAATGAAGATGTACCTGTTGCTGGAGTACGCGAGCAGCGTCTTCGGCCTCGCGGTGGTGGCCGTCTGGATTTGGCGCTGGTATCGGACCACTCAACCCTCGGCCGCACCGGCCGTCCGACCCGCAGATGCCCCGCAAGGGCGCACTTTCTTGGCTGTTTTGCCGGTGCTGGCGACGCTCGGGGGCGCCCTGCGCGCCTACCACAAGAACGGACTCCACCTGCAGATTCGGCCGCTTGTACACTTCACCGCCGATACGCTAACTTCGGCAATCACGTTTTTCCTGGTGGGATTGTTGGTATATGGCGTGATTCTGCGCCGGCAGAGGGCAGTGCCGGTCAGCGTGTAAGGCAAAACCGGGATG
>JASHTU010000112.1 GCA_030040395.1 Acidobacteriaceae bacterium | reverse complement strand
GGGCGAAAAGCGAGGAGCTGGTGGGGGCGCGGTAAAAGCAGGGATTAGGAATTAGGAAACCGCACGGAGGCCGCATTCAGCGAGTGGGCTGGCTTGGCGCGGAGCAATTGGAACCGTACGGAGTATCCCACGCCGACTGCATAATCCGGGGCGGCGGATGAAAGTCCCACACTCCAGTGAAAATCAATCTGTTGGTGCGGTGTGGGCTTATAGCACGCGCCCATGTTCAAAATGTGCGCCGACCCACCGCGTTCGGGAAACGAGCCCGAATACTCCACCCACGCGTCCCAGGGGTTGGAGAGCTGGCGGTCGAAGTACACGCTGGCCTGCCCTGTGGTGTTGCGACCCGAAGGCTGAGTCGGCCAGGTGACCGAGAACATCCCCGCTGTGGTCCAGTTCTTGGAGAGCCCGCGCGACCATGGAATCTGCAGAGAGGGGTCGTAGCCGTGGCTCGAGATCCGGCTTGAACCGGTGGGAAAACTTAGCGACGGAATCACCGAAACGTCGAATCTCTTCGCTGGCCCAAAGTGCTGCTTGTAGCCGAGCACCACATCGCCGGCGCCGCTGCTGAAACCCGTGGCTGTCTGCTCGTTGCTGAAGTAGACGGGAACCGCGAACCGCACTTCGCCACCCGCCTGAACGCCCCAACGCATCCAGGTCTCGGGCAGATCGAGGCCCCACTTGCCTCCGGCCTCGGTATCGGCAAGTCCATTCTCAAGCTGCAGGCTGCCGCAAGGGACCGCGGTGCTGGCTTCGGTGATCTGCGGCCGGTCGGTTGAGATCGCACTCCCCGCATCCGCGCCGCAGGGCTTCGGTTCCGCGTGGGACGCCACGGCCACCGCAAGCAGGAGAAGCATGGGTGCACTCGCCAGTCGCGCCATGCAGAGGATATTAATCGGGCGGGATGCCGGGGCAATGAATTCCGCGCGGTTTCTTGATCAGTGCTTTCCTTTGCCGGCAAATCGCGCTACTCTGTTTGCAATTCTCAGCGGAGTTCTTCGATGCGGCTCAAGCTTCACCGTTTGCTGGCGGTGATTGCTGTTTGCGCGCCGGCGCTTGCGCTTGCCGGGAAAGCGAAGCCGTGCGTCACCGCCGACCAAGCCGCGAAAATGCTCAACAAAGACGTGTGCATTTCCGCGCATATTTATGATGTGGTGCAACTTGCAGACGGAACGCGGTTCCTGGACGTGTGCTCGCCCGAGACTCCGGACGCGGATTGCCGGTTTACGGTCGAGAGCTTATGGGAAGACCGCGACACGGTGGGCGAGCTGAACAAGTACCGCGATCAGAATGTGCAGGTCCGGGGTATTGTGCGGCCGATGCATGGGCGCGCGGGGATGGTGTTGAGCCACGCCCGGCAGTTTTACGGAGGTCCGCCGAAATTTAAGCCCAACCCGCTGCTGGCCCATGGCTTCAACGCCGAGGAGAGCCGGACGCCAATCCGCGATCCCAACTTGCGTGCGCAGGGAGGGGGGCGGGCGTTTATGAACAGCCGCGATCAGGAGTCGCGGACGGGGAAGTAGCGGGTCGGCGAGTCAGCAAGTCGGCAGGTTAGCGAGTTGGCCGACAGAAAGATCCATGTTCCCTTTTTTGTCGCTGCCCACATCAGCGCGAGCAGGAAGCTCGAAGCTGAATTCCGTTTTCAGGGTTCTTCGAGCGGCGGGGCGAAGCGCGCGCCCGACACAAGTATTACGCAGGAGAAGAGAAGCGACACCAGGGTTGCGCCCAGGCCGATGCTCAGGTTCGAGTGGTCGGAGATGGCGCCGATGATCTGCGGAGAAAACGCGTCGCCGAAGCAATGAATGCAGAAAAGATTCACGGAGAGCGCGGTGGCGCGGACCGGCGCGGACACGGAGTTGACTAAAGCGGTGTTCAGCGGGCCGGTGTTGAGGAAGAGGAAGAACTCGGCGGCAAAGAGCGAAGGCACAGCCCACGATCGCGGCCCGAAAAAGAGCAGCACCCCGCAAGGCAGCGTCAGCGCCACGCTCCATGCCGAGAACAGGTAGAGGGCGCGATGGTCGGTGCGCAGCCAGATCTGGGCCAGCCAGCCGCCGACCAGGGTCCCGGCAATCCCGTCGATGACCGTGGTTGCGCCCACCGTCAGGCTCGCCGTACCCATCGACATGCCCGCCGAGCGACGGAGAAACTCCGGCATCCACCAGGAGATGCCCCCCATGGCGAAAGTCAGCGTGGCCAGGCCGAAGGTTGCGGTCAGAAACGCAGGATTACGGAAAATGCCCAGCACTGTATTCCGGTCCAGGGTGGACCGGATGTGGTCCTCGGCTCCCCGCTCCGGCTCGCGGGCCAGCCAGGCGTAAAGAGCGGCGGCCAGAAAGCCGGGGATCGAGCAGATGAAAAACGGAGCGCGCCAGCCCCAGCGAGAGCCCAACTCGCCGCCGGCGAGGTAGCCAAACGCGGCACCGACGGGAATGGCGACGTAGAAGATGGAGAGAATCCGGTTGCGATCGCGCTCGGGATAAAAGTCCGAGAGCACGGCAGGTGCGAAGATGCCGAAAGTAGCCTCCCCGATGCCTACCAGCGCCTGGCGCAGGTAAAGGGTCGCGTAGCTATGCACCCAGAGTGCCGCTAAAGTTGCAAGGCTCCAAAGGGCCGCGCCGGTGATGATGAGCGGCTTGCGCCGGAAACGGTCGCCGAGCCAGCCGGTCAGCGGCGCGGCCAGCATATAGAAGACGAAAAACGCCGTGCCCAAGGCGCCCATTTGCTGGTCGGTGGCGTGGAACTCGCGCTGAATAGGCCGCATCTCGCCGGAGAGGATGTAGCGATCGATATAGTTGAGCAGGTTGAGGGCGAGCAGCAGCAAGACCGTGCCCAGAACAGGGCTCATGCGCGGGCGAAGTTTGGCGAAGCCAGTAGGCAAGAGAGGTTGGTCTCGGGTAATCGGCTATTTGGGAAGCCAGAATCCCAGAATTGTGCCGACGGTCGCGTAGGCCCAGTGCCTGTCGGTGGGCGTATAGCGCTTGGAAAGAATAACAAACAAGCTCGCCCCCAGCAGACCCAGGCTGATTGCCATCCGCATCACGGTAGCCGCGTCGAATGCTGGAGGGGCGGGCAGCGGAGCTGTCAGAACCAGGGGATGAGCCGCGGTGAGGGCGATCTTTTTGAGCAGCGTGTAGAGACCGCCGGACATGAGCAAAAGCACGCCGACTATGAACAACGCCGTTGGGAACTGTTTCATGGTCTTCGCCTCAGGACGGGATGGCGCCCAATGTATCACATCCCGCAACCAAAGGCGCAACGATTTGTGCATTCAGGCCGGCTGGATGGAGCGGGCATTCAGTGTTCGGGGCGGGGCCAGCGCGCTTCAATGGTTGTGCCGATGCCGCCGCGGGGACGAAACTCGCCTTTGACTACCGCCCAAACCGGATTGCACGCCTTGACGACGTCTTCAAGCACTTGGTTGACGATGTTTTCCTGGAAGATGCCGAGATTGCGATAGCTGAAGAGGTACTCTTTGAGCGACTTGAGCTCGAGGCAGCGGTCGCGGGGCATGTAGCGGATGGTGAGTGCGCCAAAGTCGGGGAGGCCGGTTTTGGGGCAGACCGAAGTTAGCTCCGGATCGTCGATCTGGATTTCGTAGCCGGGAAACTGGTTTTGCCAGGTTTCGATGGTGGGAAAGGCGAAGTCCAGGCCGGCCTTGGCGTGTTCGGCCGTGTAGCGCGGTGGTGAGGCCATGAAAATATTGTACGAGCCGGCAAAAGGCGAGGCCGCAGACAAGGAAAATGCAGCGCCAAGCCATGAAAAGCCCGAATTTTTCGGTTCCTAAGGGCATGATTCTGAGTCTTATATACTGACTCTGGTTAAGGTAATGGCTCACGAAAGAACGCAATGGCACCGGGGCTGGCTTTGGCTGGCCGTGGTGGTGGTGCTCCTTATTGTATTTTTCACGGCGCGTTCCTTCTTTCGCCAGCGACTGGTGGTGCGCGCGGCGGAGATCAGGCACGAGATTATTGTGAACACGGTGAGCACCAACGGGCTCGTTGAGCCGGTGCGGCCGTACCAGTTTTACAGCCCGCTTTCGACCACTGTTGAGGCGGTATACGTGCAGCCGGGCGATCATGTTCCGGCCGGCAAGCTGCTGGTGGCGCTGAACGACGTGGAAGCGCAGGCGCGGGTGGCCAGCGCAGAGAGCGGTGTGAAAGCCGCGCAGGCGGCGCTGGATGCGGTGACGCATAATGGCACACAGGAACAGCGCCAGGCCGCAGCGGCTGAGGTGGCGCAGGACCGGCTGACGCAGAACCAGGCGCAGCAGGATCTGGACGCCCTGACCAAACTGGCGGGAACTGGAGCGGCGTCGCCGGGCGAGGTGGCGGCGGCGCGGCAGCGTTTGCAGGTGGCACAGGAGAGCCTGAGCGCGGCCGAGCAAAGCGCGCATAGCCGTTACTCGCCGGATGAGATCGCGCGGGCGCGCGCGGCCGTGGCCGACGCGGAGGCCGGGCTGGCGGCGGCGCGGCAGGTGGAAGCGCAGACGAAGATCTACGCGCCGATTGATGGAACCGTATACAGCATGGACGCGGCGCCCTCGGAGTTCGAGGAGCAGGGCAAACTGATCCTGCAGATGGCGGATCTCAAGCACGAGCGGGTGCGGGCATACTTCGACGAACCAGAGATCGGCCAACTTGCCGTGGGGCAGCAGATTGTTATCCGCTGGGACGCCAAACCGGGCCGCGTGTGGAATGGTCATATCGTGCGCATTCCGGTCACCGTGATTACTTACGGCACGCGCCGGGTGGGCGAAGTGCTGGTGGTGATTGACGAATCGGATTCGGGGCTGTTGCCGGATACAAATGTCACCGTCCAGGTGACGGTCTCGAGTCAACCGAACGCGTTGAGCTGCCCGCGGGCGGCCTTGTATTCGGAGAACGGACAGTACTACGTGTATCAGATCGTGAACGGAGGGTTGAAGCGGACCCCGGTGACCATCGGCGCCCCCACCTTGACCCAAGTGCCGATCCTCTCGGGGTTAAATCAGGGCGACTTGGTGGCGACCGGAACAGAGAGTGGACAGCCCTTGCAGCAGGGCGTGCCCATCCAGGTTGAGCAGTGAGGGGGACGCTGGCAAAGTTGTGCGCAGTGCAAGCGCTTCTGCTTGCCGGCCTGACCGCGGGCGCCCGGTCGGCGCAAGACCCGGCCAGAACCCTCGGGAAGGCGAACGCTGCTTTGCAGGCCGGAGAAGCGGACCGGGCGCTGACTTTGATTGCATCGCTGCCGCGGGGTGGAGCGGAGAACGCCGAAGCGGAGGCTTTGGAGTGCCGGGTGCAGTTCAGGTTGGAGCAGTGGAATGCGGCGATCGCCGCCTGCCAGCAAGCAGTGGGTCTGGAACCGGAAAACTCCGACGATCACTTGTGGCTGGGCCGGGCGCTGGGCGAGAAGGCCAGCCGGGCGTCATTCCTATCCGCGTACAGGTTGGGCAAACAGACATTCCAGGAATTTCAGGCCGCGACAACGCTGAATCCGCGCAATGCCGCGGCGCTCGCCGACCTGGGCGAGTATTACGTGGACGCTCCTGCAGCGCTCGGAGGCGGATTAGACAAGGCCGAGAGCGTGGCCGAGGTGTTGGACCGCATCGACCCGGCGCGGGCGAGCGAACTGCGGGCGGAGATGGCCGAGGAGCGGAACGATTCCGGAGCTGCTGAACAGGAGCTCAAGAAGGCCGTCGCGGCCAGCCCGCACCCGTCCCGCGAGTGGGCCACGCTGGCCCGGTTTTATCAGCTACGCCGGCGCTGGACAGAGATGGATGGGGCCATTCAGAACTGCATTGACGCCGCGGAGCGCGACCCGCACGCGGGCGTGGCGCTTTACGACGGCGCGGGCGTATTGATCCAGTCCAACCGGGATCCGGCTCTGGCTGCGAGGATGCTCGAGCAGTACCTGGCCGGGAGTGACCGAACCGACGAAGGACCTGCATTTGTGGCTTACCACCGTCTGGCGCACCTCAAACACGCGCTGGGCGACGACGCCGGCGCGCAGCAGGACGAAGAGACCGCATACGAACTGGCGCACGAATACGCGCCGGCACAGGATTTCAAACATTAATGGGAGATCATCGCGTGACCAGGGGAGGCAGCCTGCGGAAGGGCTTGGCGGCTCTTGCGATGGCGGCGTTGGCGGCCACGCCCGCAGCGACGCGGGCCCAGGTGTCGTTGACGACGGTGGTCGAACTGGCGCAGCGTAACAGCACCGCAGTGCGGCTGGCCGAGGCTGACGTGGCAAAAGCAACCGCGTCGCTCGAGGAGAGCCACGATGTTTTCATCCCCGCCCTCTCTCTCGGTTCCGGACTGCCGGCCTTCCCGGAAATCGGCTTTACCGGCTCATTGCCGACGCTATGGGATGCCAACGTTCAATCGATGGCCTTCAGCATGCCCATGATCCGCTACGCCCAGGCGGCCCGCCTGGGGCTCAAAGCCGCGGAGTTTTCACTCAAGGACGCGCGTGAGCAGGTGGCGCTGGACGCCTCGACGAACTACATCGAACTGGACACGGTGGACCGGGAACTGGAGGCGGCGCGCGAGCAGGAAGCGGATGCAAGCCGGCTGGTGGCTATCGAGCAGGAGCGGACCGACGCCGGCGTCGATCCTCTGATCTCGCTGTTGCAGGCGCAATTGACGGCCGCGCAGCTCAAACTCAACTGGCTGCACCTGGAGACCCGCGCCGCAACGCTCTCGAAACAGATTACGGAGATGACGAATATGCCTGCGGGATCGATCACCCCGGACCACGCCAGTATTCCCTCGATTCCGGCGATCACCGGGGATGAGCCGCCACAACCGACCCCAGGCTACGAATCGGCTGAGATGCAGGCGCGCTCTAAAGAGCGCATGGCCAAAGGCGACGAAGAACGCAGATGGTGGCCGCAGGTGGGCCTGGGCCTTCTTTACAACCGCAACACCACGCTGCTGAATAGCATTAACAAGTACTTCAACACCGCGGCCGACCATGGACATCTGCCCCCCAACAACTTCAGCTCCGGTTTCTCCATCCAATTGCCAGTCTTCAACCTCGGGTTCCGGTCGCGGGCGCGGGAATCGGCGGCGGACGCGCTGCGCGCTCGTGTCGAGGCCGAACAGGCGCAGCGGCAAAACGATGTGCAGATCGTGGAGCTGAGCAGCGAATTGCGCGAGCTCGACGCGCAAGCCGAGATTGCGAAGCTGAAGGAGGAAATCGCGGGCGAGCAGTTGAAGAGCGTGCAGTCGCAACTGGAGCTGGGCAACGGCGCCGGAGCCGGACCGAACGCGCAGCCCCAGTTGAGTCCAACGGCGGAGCAGCAAACCATGATTACTGAGCGGCAGAGATACGAGGATGCGCTCGAAGCCGGGCTGGATTTGACCAAAGCGCGTCTGGACCTGCTGCGCGCGCTCGGGCATATGCAGGATTGGCTAAACGAGCTGCACACCCCGTGAGCCCCGCGCCGATTCCTGCCGACTTCCGGTTGCATCACGCGCCGGCGGCGGCGAAACTATTACCGACACCGATAAAATCGGGTTTCTCATGCCGGCCTCGCGCGGAGACTTGAGGCTCAACCCTTGCCCACAATGACAAGGGTTACGCCAATGGCCACCAGCAGCACGCCGACCCAGCGCCAGAAACTGACGCGTTCATGCAGAAAAATCACCCCTCCCAGCGCTCCGGCGATATAACTGAGCGCGGTGACGGGAACGACAAAGCTGACATTGTAGATGGACAGCGCGCCGAGCAGGGCGAAAAAGGCCAGAGCCATCATGCTCACGCCAACCCACATCCACGGCTGACGGAGCGCCCGCAACACCACGCAAACGATGTGCGCGGGATGGAAGCTGGTGGCTTCGCCCACTTGCTTCATGGCGCGGGAAACGCAGAGCTCGCCTCCTGTCCCCGCCAGCACGATTACCGAAAACAGAAAAAAGTTCGCCACCTTAGATATGCCCCCCGTTTCCTAGTTGGTGGTCCGTGGAGTGGTGTGGCTGACGACGAAGACTCCCAGGCAGATGATTGCGACGCCCACCCAGCGCAGAGGAGACACGTGTTCGCCGAGCATCAGGTAGCCCAGCAGCGCGACCACGCCATAGGCCATCGAGGAGGCAGGCTGCACGAAGCTGTAGTCCGCCCAGGAAAGCACCAGCATGTAGGCGACAAAGAACACGATCAGGGACGAGATCCCCATCCAGATGGAGGGGGTAGTCAAGATCGAGACCGCGCTCGAAAGCAGATGCGAAACCGGCCAGATTCCGACCGCCCCAACCTGCTTCATACCCTTGCCGAGCAGGACGTTGCCGAGAGGGCCGCAAACGACCATCACCAGAATCATGAGGAAGGTTTTGGGTTTGAGGGTCCGGTGGCGCCGGAGTGACTCCTGGCGCGCGGGCGCCTCATCGATTAGCTCTTTATACACTCGTTTATTGTATAGAATCGGGCTCTTTCGGATGCGCTTCCCGCAGGCCGGTTTGGATGCTTCCGATTGACGGCAAGCCCCTGATTTTTCAAAGTGGTGGGTGGGGCGCCAGGATCGATCTCCGCTCCAGGGTAACTCCGGCAGGGGACCGGCGCGTCCGGTGCGCCAGTGCCGTCACACTGTGATACAGTGGAAAAGCTTCCCATACGGTGCGTGCTGTCCTGGTCATTTTTTCGACAATTCGAACAGCGCTCCTCATCATAGCCGCAATCCCCTTTGTTTACTATGGAATAGCGATCTTTAGCAGCTTGCGGTTCTTTTTCCGCGCGAAGCCCCGAACCAGGGAGTTTCTGCCCCCGGTGAGCGTTCTGAAACCGGTACGGGGACTCGACCTGGAAGCTTACGAGAATTTTGCCAGTTTTTGCCGGCAGGATTATCCGGACTACGAGATCCTGTTTTGCGTGGGGGATTCGAGCGACCCGGCTCTGCCGCTCCTTGAAAAGCTGCAGGGCGATTTTCCCGGCGCGCGCATCCGCATCCTCATTGGGACAGGGCGCAATGCGACCAACGACAAAGTGGCGAAATTGGCGCGGTTGGTAGAGGAAGCGTCCTATGAGCACTTGGTCATCAACGATAGCGACGTGCGTGTTGAGCCCGGGTACCTGCGCCGCATCGTGGCGCCCATGGCTGAGGCGGGAACGGGGGCCGTCACGTGCTTTTATGTGCCCACCGAGGAAACCAGTTGGGTGCAACGGCTGCAGGATGTGGGAATGCTGTCGGACTTTTATCCGGGCATCCTGGTGGCTTGGCAACTTGATGGCGTGAAATTTACGCTTGGCCCCACCATCTGCACTACCCGGACGCGTCTAGCGGAATTTTCCGGTTACGGCTCCATCGAGAACAAACCCGCCGACGACCTGTGGGTGGGACGCTTGATTGCCGAGCGGGGATACGAGGTGGTGCTGCTGCCCTACGCCATTTCCACCGTTCCCGACTACCAATCCTTCCGCGAGTTGTTCTCCAAGCGTTTGCGCTGGATCACGGTGATGCGCCACATGCGCCCGTGGGGACACGCCGGCCTGATCTTTACACTGGGGCTGCCGTGGGCGCTGGCGGCGGTTGCAATTGAACCAACGGCCGCGGTGGCGGCCGGGTTTCTGGGAGGGTATTTCGCGGTTCGTTGCGTGCTGACGCTGCTGGTGGGTTTGGCGGGCTTGCGGCAA
Organism: Acidobacteriaceae bacterium; assembly: GCA_030040395.1. Classification (GTDB taxonomy): domain Bacteria; phylum Acidobacteriota; class Terriglobia; order Terriglobales; family Acidobacteriaceae; genus Telmatobacter. The sequence goes on along the minus strand of JASHTU010000112.1, from coordinate 7,194 downwards.
CGCGGCGTATGGGCCAAGTTGGCTCTCATTCCGGCGTGGGACGCGGTGGCCACGCTCATCTGGCTGACGAGTTTCACCAGCAAATCGATCTCCTGGCGCGGGCACAAGTACGCCATTGTGAACGGGGACCTGGTTCCCGCTAAACCAGCCGGATCAAATTCCGCTGTCGGCGTCAGAACGGTGGCTGGCGAGTAGCCATCGTTTGATTGCCTTCAGATCTTTCTCGATTGCGCGCTGCGATCACCGCCGCAATGAGGCGGACCGCGAGCCCTCTCTGCGCGCTAAAGGGTAAAGTCTACGGAGCGCTGCTCTTGGTTAGGCGTGGTCCACCCGCCTGAGCTATGCCCAAAATCGCATTAGCCGGCCTGGGGTGAAAAGGGGTCGTCACCCACCAGCATCTCACGGTAGCCCGCGCTCAGAGCGCTGCGGCGGTGGTTGCGCGCCACGCGCCAGTTCACCTGGGGTGTGAACAAGGCCGGATCGATGCGATGGCGGTAACGGATGGCGACGTCGATCAGGGAGTTCACCAGCGCGTCCGAGAGCAAATGCGGCTCCAGCCCGAGGTCGGTCAACTTGGAATGCTTGGCGTTGTAGTAATGGGCTTCGGCCTCCACGCGGGGATCGGGCAGATGATCGATTTCGACCCGCAGGTCCATTTCCCTGCCTACCATTTGAATGAGCTGCGCCAGATCCAGGACCGAGAACTGTTCGGTGAACTGATTGAAGACGCGGAACTCGCCGTGAGCGGCGGGGTTGAGGCAGACAAGCTCGATGCAGCGCACTGTATCCCGGATATCGAGAAAGCCCCGTGTTTGTCCCCCTTTTCCATACACGGTGAGGGGGGCGCCAATGGCTGCCTGGGCGCAGAACCGGTTGAGAACCGTGCCGAAAACCTCGTCGTAGTCGAAGCGGTTGATGAGAGCTTCGTCGAACTGAACTTCGTCGGTGAGGGTTCCGTAGACTACGCCCTGGTTGAGATCAGTGGCGCGCAATCCCCAGATTTTGCAGGCAAACCGGAGGTTGTGACTGTCATGCACCTTGGACAGGTGATAAAAGGAGCCCGGCTGCATGGGGAAGGGAAGCGTGTCGCGGCGGCCGTTATGCTCCAGCGTGATGTAGCCTTCCTCGATGTCGATGTTGGGCGTGCCGTATTCCCCCATCGTCCCCAGCTTGACGATGTGACAGTCGGGGGCCAGTTCGCGAATTGCGAAGAGCAGGTTCAGCGTGCCGGTGACGTTGTTAACCTGGGTGAAGACGGCGTGCTTCTGGTCGATCATGGAGTAGGGGGCGGAACGCTGCTCAGCGAAATGAACCACCGCCTCGGGCTCGAAGGACTCGATCATGGCCGCGACGAACCCATAATCGGTCACGTCTCCCACGAAGGTTTCGATGGTCCTGCCCGTGAGCTGCTGCCATACCGCGAGTCGTTCGGGGAGTGGGCGGATGGGGGTGAGGGTCTGGACTCCCAGTTCAAAATCCCAGAGCCGACGGGAAAAGTTGTCGACAATGGCGACCGAATGCCCTTTGTTCGACAGGTAAAGGGCCGTAGCCCAACCACAATAACCATCGCCGCCAAGAATGGCAATTCTCATGTTGTCTCCAAAGACAGTGCAAGTTGACGCGGAAGGACAGAAGAAGCATTTGAATAGACGATTCTCATGCGCTGATAGACGACCACCCCTAGAAAAGAATCGTTCACAAATGTTCGCGTTAGCGGCGCCGGGAAGAGCAACCCATGCGCCCCTAACCCGCCGACACCGGCCCGCGCCAGGAACGGTGATCGGCGCCAAGGACGGGTAACGCCCACTGCGAACCGCGCCTTCCACGCAACGGCCGCCGCTGGAGCCTATCAGTCGGCTCAATTCTTACCCTAACCGACGAAGAAGGCCATCAAGGGCGCGCAACCGAAGATGACGATCGCTTTATCTGGCGGCTAAGACAAGCCACGTCTGCCAAGGCTGACGCCGCCTTCGTTCCCTTTGGCTTTCTCTTTCCACCTCGTGATTCGCCGTAGCGTGCCGCAGCGGACGCAGATGGAGAGACGCAGCTGGCGAACCACTTTGTATTGTTACAGATTTCATGTGCCGCCAGCAACCGGGAGGGGATGATTGGTAAGCAGCATTTTTCCGCCGCGGGTGCTTACGGTGATCAGCCGGTTCTCGCCCACCAGGCCGGCGAGATGGCCTAATTGCGAAGGCTTGGCGAACAGGTAGTACCGCGCGGGCGTCTCCCAAAGGGTTTGAAACCGGGCGTCATCGATGAACGGGTCGGGGGCGTCAGGAGCATACGATCCGTACACCATGCCGAATCTGCGGCCGTTGAGCAGCAGGCCAGTTCGATCGGTGTAAAAGAATACCGAGGAGTACCAGAAATAGTGGTAATCGATAATCAGGCCGCCGTGGGGCGATTGCTCCATGGCGTCCACAAGGGGGCGCGACGACAGGTAGGGATCGAAGGTGACCATGGCCAGTCGCGCGGCATGGAAGAAAACCACCATCATCAGCGCAATGGCAAAGTACACGCCGCGGCGGGCGGCCCGCAGCGTGCCGCAGACGCCAATGAGGAACGCCGCCGCGGCCAGGGCAAGAGGGAGGCGCAGATAGGCGAACGAATTGAGCGTCAAGTCCTCCATGTGCCCCAGCGAAAGCTTGTAAGCCCCGGGATTGTAGCTGAGCGCATTGGAAATGTCGCCGGGCGTGGCCACGTGGCGCACAGCCACTAAAATCGCAATCGCGGCAATCGCCGCCAAGGCGCAGACAACCGTCAAAACTCGCGTCCCGATGCGCGCCATTCTGCTTTCCCGCGCTATGGCCGCCCCAATCAGGAGGGCCAGGGCGGGATAGATAGGCATGGAGTAGTATTCCTGGGTCGTCGAAAAGGTAAAGAACACCATAACAACGCCAATCAGGCAGAGGGCCAGCAGGCAGGTTTTTCCGGCCCGATCCACAGGGCGATAGGAGAGTTTGAAAGCGGCGGGGAGATAGACCGTCCAGGGAAACAGCCAGATGAGGTTGAAGAGCCAGAAGTAGAGGCGGGGAACGGTGTCGTAATCGCGCGGATAACGCAGGTTGAGGAAGCGCAATAGTTGCTCGTTGATGAAGAAGAACCACAGGAATCCGTGGTACTGTCCCGGGACGCTCTTGAACGTGAAGCTGAAATAGGGAGGATTCCGGATGGTGGCCAGAATGTGCCAGGGCGCCGCGACCAGCAGCACGATCAGCAGGGAACGGAAGGGATGAAGCCGCTTCCAGGTGCGCGCGGAAAAGAGCTGATGGGTGATGGCAAGGTAAAGCAGACCGGCGCCGATCGGGAACACGACCCCGATCAAGCTCTTCAGCAGCAGACCCGCAGCCAGGCAAACGGCCATGACGGCCGTCCATATTCCCGGGTTGGGCTCATCCTCGTCGAGCGCCCGCAACAGCGCCCACAGGGCGAGGATGATGGTGAGAGTAAGCGTCGAATCGGGCAGGATAATGCGGGTAAAAAGAAAAAGGCCGATGCAGGTAGAGACGCAGAGACCGGCGTAGAGACCGGCGCGTTTTTCGAACGCCCAGACGCCAAAAGCCGCGGAGAGGAGGCACAGGGCGATGGCCGATAGCGCGACGGGAATGCGCGCCGCCCAGTCATGGGCGCCGAAGATCTTGTAAGACACCGCGACCATCCAATAGATGAGCGGGGGCTTTTCTAAAAACGGCACGCCATCCAAATGGGCGGTCACCCAGTCTCCGGAGCTCAGCATATTGTGGGCAATCTGGGCCTGTACGGAGTCGACGTCATCCATCAGAGACGGTGGGGATAAAATGCAGCCAAGATAGATTGTTGCAGCGAAAAGTCCAATAATCAGGAAAATGCGTTTATGGCTCATCAGCCGATCGCGGACATCTGTCCGGCCGGTTGACGTATCGCTGCACAGCTTAGTTTCCATTGCTTCATCCAGAGGAACAAGGTCATCAGACCCCAGAGGTGGTAGCCAATATTGATGCGCCGGCTCATGTGCAGTTGGGTAAGTTGGCGAATCCTCTCGAAAGCGAACCGGTCTGAGTATTCCGCCTCGGCTTGATCGAGCGTTTCCATCCACATGCCGCGCAGAACTCCGCGAAACCACTCATGGGTGGGAATGTCGAAGCCGGTCTTTTTGCGCTGCACAATCGAAGCCGGCAGTCTTGGCTTCATGAGCGTCTTGAGCAGATATTTCTGTTTGCGCCCGCGTATTTTGAAATCTGTGGGGAGGGTAGCGGCAAACTCCAGGATGCGATGGTCAAGAAATGGCGGTCGCACCTCAACCGAGTGGGCCATGCTCATGCGATCGGATTTCACCAGAATGTCGTCGGGCAGATAGTACTGCTGATCGAACTCCATGAAAGGAGCGATTCCATCTCCGGGCGCCGCGGCGCGTAACCCGGCGAGAATGTCGAGGAGCGCGCCGGGCAGGGGCGCATGCAGCAGGTCCGTCTTTTCTTCTTCCGAGAAAGTTCCATTCCAATAGACGTGCGCTTGCTCCGCCGGTAGAAGGCTTCCCGTCAACAGGCGCTTCAATTTGTATTCCAGGCTGATCTTCTCGTTGGAAGCGGGCCAGGCGTCGAGAGATCGCAGCGCAAGCCGGATGACGCCGGTGGGCAGCCGCCGCAAGCGGTCAGCGATGCGGTTGGCACGGTAGGTGAGATAGCCGCCAAAGATTTCGTCCGCGCCCTCGCCACTGAAGGCCACCGTGCAGCCGGTACGGCAAAGTTTGGACAGGTACCAAACCGGCAAAGCGCCAGAATCGGCGCTTGGCTCGTCGGAATAATAGGAAAGCTCGTGAATCGCGCTTTCCAGGTCCTGTTCTGGATTCAGGTCGAACTGCTCATGCTCGGTGTCATACTGCTGCACCACCTCGGCGACATAGTTCGACTCGTCGAAGCTGCGGCCATGAAAGGAAATCGAAAACGTGCGCAGCTTCGAGCTCGAAGCCTGGGCGGCGTAGTGCAGAATCGTAGTCGAGTCGATGCCGCCGCTGACCCATACCCCCAACGGCACGTCGGACATCATGTGTTCGTTGACGGACTGCTGAAGCAGCCGATCGAGCTGCGATTGCGCATCCTCAAACGAAATGCGCGCCGGGGCAATCGGCGGTATCCGCCAGTAACAATGTTTTCTGACGCGGCCGTCAAGCCATTCGAGCCAATGCCCCGGAGGCAATTTCTCCACGCCATCGATCATGGTCCAGGGAGACGGGATGTAATTCAGCGAAAGATAGGCGTCGAGAGCTTCGAGACTCAACCGCCGTTCGATCTCGGGATGAACCAGAATGCCCTTCAGTTCGGAGGCGAAGAAGAGATCCTCGCCGCGCTCGGCAATGTAGAGCGGCTTGATTCCGATCCGGTCGCGGGCAAGAATCAGGCTTTGCCGGGAGTTGGACCAGATGGCGACGGCAAACATGCCGCGCAATTTCTCAAAGCAGCCGGTGTTCCATTCGAGAAAGGCGTGGAGCACGGTTTCCGTATCGCAGTGGGTTTGAAACCGGTGTCCGCGCGACGCCAGGGTTTTGCGAATTTCGAGATGATTGTAGATTTCGCCGTTGAAGACGATGACAGCGTCGCGATCTTCGGAAAAAATGGGCTGATCGCCCTTGGCAAGGTCAACGATCTTGAGACGAGCCGCGCCCAGATAGCAGTTCGGCGACTGGAAGACGCCCTGCTGATCTGGTCCGCGATGAAGCAAGGTGGTGGTTGCCCGCCGAATGCGCTCTGGATCGGGACGCCAGTTCTTCGCGGTGAATCCGACTATGCCACACAAATGTCCATTCCTCGAGGAAGGACCTCATCCTTCCGAAAAAGAGCGCCGCAGTTGCGTTGATCCTAGCATGGCTATCTTTGCAGTGTAAAGGCAACCAAACGCAATCAATCGCGAACCAGGAGGGGCTAGCGCATTGGCTCCAACAACACTATCGGCTGCTCTATACTCAGACGGGGTGCTGCATTTGTCAGCCGCCTCATGCCGTGAAGGAACGGAGCAAATTGGTCATCCTCACGCCGCGCGCTTGGCCGCGCCGAACACGTCTGGCGCTCATTGCCGTCCTTTGTTTGGCGGCGGTGACGGTTCTCAGCTTGGCTCCGCGGCTGCCGCTCGGGCCTTCCTATCACGTTTTTGCCGACCAACGGACCATGTTCGGACTTCCCAACGCCCTGAATGTCCTTTCCAACATTCCTTTCTTCCTCGTGGGCGTGTGGGGCCTGCTGTGGCTCAGGGGTAGTACGGGCCGCGCATCTTTTGTTGACCGGAGGGAGCGTGCGCCGTACCTGGTTTTTTTCGCTGGTGTCCTGTTCACCGGCATCGGTTCGTTCTGGTATCACCTTGCGCCTTCCAACAGCCGCCTTCCCTGGGATCTGCTGCCCATGACCTGCTCATTTGTCGCCCTGGTGGTCGCCACATATGTGGAGCGGGTGAACATTCGAACGGGGTATCTCGCCCTCGCCCCTATGCTCCTTGCCGGCGCCTCCGCCGTTGTCTACTGGTATGTTTCGACCGCGGCCGGACACGGGGATTATAAGTATTATCTGTTTCTCCAGTTCTTTTCGCCCGTGGTTCTGGCGTTGCTTATCGGGCTGTTTCCTCCCCGCTATAGCGGCTTGCACTATCTCGCCATCGCTTTCGGCCTTTACGTCGCAGCGAAGGTTTTCGAAGCTTACGATCTTGCCATTTACCGGCATCTCGGCCGGACGGTGAGCGGCCATACGCTGAAGCATGTGACAGCCGGGCTGGCTTGCTATTGGATCCTGGAAATGCTGCGCCGCCGCCATCCCGTTTTGGCTGAGCAAGCTTTCGGCTTTCCAGCCGCATTTTACGTCAAATCAAATAACAGCGCCGCCACCGAGGTTGCGGTCACGCGGAGATCCGATTGAAGACGTCTCTTTTATCTCTTCTGGTTTGCCCCCACTGCCGTAGCGGATTCAGCTTGGCGAGCGAGGAGATTGAGGGCGGGGAAGTGATGACGGGCACGCTGACGTGCGATGGGTGCGCCAGCCGCTATCCGGTGGTCCGCGGAATTCCGCGTTTTTTGAGTGAGGGCCTCAATGCCGAGAAGCAAGCCACGGCGGCGGCCTTCGGCTATGAGTGGACGCACTACTCGCGACTCACCGAAGCCGACAAAAAGGAGTTTCTGGCCTGGATTTCACCACTGACTCCGGAAGAATTCAAGGACCAGGTGGTGCTCGA
>JASHTU010000111.1 GCA_030040395.1 Acidobacteriaceae bacterium | reverse complement strand
TGCTCGATGGCAACCTGCTCGCCCAGGGTCACGCATTCTTCGCCATCGGCGACACCGACATCACCGATGACGGCCGCTGGCTGGCCTACACCACTGACACCAAAGGCTTCCGCCAATACACGCTGCAGATCAAGGATCTTGCCACCGGCGAGACGCTCGCGGGCGAGGTCGAGCGCGTAGGCTCCGTCTGTTGGGCGGCGGACAATCGCACCCTCTTTTACACCGTGGAGGACGAGCAGCAGAAGCGGCAATACCAGCTTTGGAAACATGTGCTGGGCGAGCCGTTTACCAAAGACGCATTGGTCTACCAGGATGACGACGAGCGCTTCAATGTGTCCGTTGGCCGCACGCGGGACGGCAAGTTCCTGGTGCTCGAATCGGCCAGCCACACCACCACCGAATGCCACGTTTTGCCCGCGGATCAGCCCGGCGGCGAGTTCTTCGTCATCGCGCCGCGCGAGGACCAGCACGAGTACTCGGTGGACCATCGCAACGCCCACTGGTTCATCCGCACCAACGACCGCGGGCGCAACTTCCGCCTGGTCACCGCGCCTCTTGCCGCGCCGGGCCGCGAACACTGGACCGAACTGATCGCGCACCGCGACGCCGTGACGCTCGAGGACGTGGATATGTTCGCCGGCTTCTTCATCGCCTGCGAGCGCGAAGACGGCTTGCCCCGCTTGCGCCTGTGGTCATTTGTGGATGAAACCCCAAAAGCCGCACCCGCCGCGGAGATTGCCTTCCCCGAGCCCGCCTATAGCGCCCTTCCGCACATCAACCGCATCTTCGAGACCACGACCTTCCGCTATGCCTACCAGTCGCTGGTCACGCCCAATTCCGTATACGAGTACGACGTCGCCGCCGGCGCGTCCACGCTGCTCAAGCAGCTTGAGATTCCCGGCGGCTTCGACCGCGCGCAGTATGTCAGCGAGCGCATTCACGCCACCGCGTCTGACGACGTGGCCGTCCCGATCTCCGTGGTCTACCGCAAGGACAACCGCGAGGCCGGACGCAATCCACTCTACATTTACGGCTACGGCTCCTACGGCTACTCGCTGCCGCTGGGCTTCAATTCCAACCGTTTGAGCCTGCTTGACCGCGGCGTAGTCATGGCCTACGCACACATCCGTGGCGGAGGCGATCTGGGCAAGCCCTGGCATGATGCGGGCAAGATGCTCGTAAAGCGAAATACCTTTACCGACTTCATTGCCGCCGTGGAGCATCTGACCGCTCATGGGTACGGCGATCCCAAGCGCGTCGCCATCGAAGGCGGGTCGGCGGGAGGGTTATTGATGGGCGCGGTGACCAACATGCGGCCGGATCTGTTTCGCGCCGTGGTGTCGCACGTGCCGTTTGTCGATGTGATGAACACCATGCTTGACGCTTCCCTGCCCCTGACCGTGCCCGAGTACGAAGAATGGGGCGACCCCAACCAGGAAGAGTATTTTCGCGCCATGCTCAGTTACTCGCCTTACGATAACCTGCGGGCCGCGAGTTATCCGGCCATGCTGGTAAGGACTTCGCTGCACGACAGCCAGGTGATGTATTGGGAGCCGGCGAAATATGTCGCCAGGCTGCGCACCCTCAAGACGGACAACCATCCGCTGTTGCTGGTGACCAACATGCAGGCCGGCCACGGCGGGGCCAGCGGACGATACGACTACTTGAAGGAGATTGCGCTCGACTACGCGTTCCTGCTGCGCGAGTTAGGAATTGTTTGACCAAGCGTGCCACTCTGCCCGGTGCGCTTCCACGACAGTTTGAGCACTAACAGCATCGCCGGGCCACGAACAGGGCGTCACGCCGCCGAAGGCGATCAGGAAAGTTCCCCCGTTTCCGCGGGATTCCATCAGGCCGCTCCGCGCCAACCCAGCGCAGCTATCTATCGCAGCTCCGCCAGCGTCTTCTCCAGGCTCGCGGCGTCTTCCACATTCAGCGTCTTCAGCCCGGGATCGATCTGCTTCATCAGCCCTGTGAGCACTTTGCTGGGGCCGGCCTCGACGAACACGTCGGCGCCGGTAGCCTTCAGCGCCCGCACGCAATCCACCCAGCGCACCGCCCCGGTCACCTGGCGAATGAGCGCGTCGCGCGCGGCGTCGGCGGTGGTCACCAGTTGACCGGTCACGTTGGCGGCCACGGGAAAGCGCGGGTCGTTCATCGCCAGCCTACCCAACACCCGCGCCACTTCTTCCTGCGCCGGCTGCATCAGCGCGCAATGAAAGGGCGCACTTACGGGAAGCATCACAGCGCGCCGCGCGCCCTTCGCCTTGCACAGCGCCGACGCCCTTTCGACAGCCGCGGCCGAGCCCGAGATCACCGTCTGAGCCGGTGAATTCAAGTTCGCCGCCTGCACCGTGAGGCCGGTTTCGCGCGCGGCTTCTGCGCAAGCTTCGGCCACCAGCGCCGCGCCGAGCGCCAGCACCGCCGCCATCGCGCCCTGGCCCGCCGGAACCGCCTGCTGCATGGCCCTGCCGCGCGCCTTCACCGCGCGCACCGCATCGGCAAAGGCAAGTGTATCCGCCGCTACATGCGCCGACCACTCGCCGAGCGAGTGCCCAGCGGCAAGCGCCGGCTCAACCCCTCGTTCGCTCAAAACGCGCGCGGCCGCCACGCTCACGGTAAGAATTGCCGGTTGCGTGTTTTCGGTCAGCCGTAGATCCTCCTCCGGCCCCTCAAAGCAAAGCCGCGAGAGCGCGAACTCGAGCGCCGCATCGGCCTCGGCAAAAGTCTGCGCCGCAACCGGAAATCGTTCCGCCAGCTCGCGGCCCATGCCCACGGCCTGCGAGCCCTGACCAGGAAAGAGAAAAGCCAATTTTGTGCTCATTTAAGAAGGATATTAGCCGATCTCCCTCGGCCCGGCGTCGCGCTCAAGCCCCCGCGCCAGGCTTGCGCGCGAAAATGTAGGCGCGGCGGCTCTGATACTCCACTTCCGGCGCGTATGGCTCCCGCTCGATCACTTCATCAATTGCGAATCCCGCCTCCCGGAGAAGTTGTTCAATTGCCGCCGGCCGGTAGAAAAAGAATTCCATGTCAATGGGCTGGCCCCACAGCTCCCGTGGACAAAGCGATTCGTCGCCGGCGTGAAACGCCAACAGCAACAGCCCGTCGGGCATGAGGACGCGCGCCATTTCGCAGAATGCGGCCGCCAGCGACTCGCGAGGAAGGTTCACGATGGAATAGAAGGCGACCACGCCGGCCAGCGTCCCATCGGCCAAATCCAGGGCCAGCATGTTTGCTTCGTAAAACGGAATCGAAGGATTCAGCCGCCGCGCCTCGTCGAGCATGCGCGGGGAAAGATCGACGCCGAAGACCGTGGCCCCGGCGTCGCCAAGCAAGCGCGCCACGTGACCAGGGCCGCAGCCCACGTCACAGACAGCTCCGCGTTCGCCCACCGCAGCGGCAAAGCGAAGCAGGAGTTCACGATCGAGAGGTTTGCGGTCGAGTTCTTTCGCCAGCCGGGCCGTGTACTCGTTGGCGATCCGGTCGTAGTCCGCGCGCACCGTGGCGAGCCAGTCTTCCTCCTTCTCCACCGGCGCCTCAGTTCCACCGCTTCTTGTCGTCGGCGTCTTCGTCGATCAGGTGGCCCTGACCATCGAATTTGACGGTTCGCCCCTGTGAGCGCATGTACACCTCGAATTTGCGCGCTGCGCGCCGCCGCTTCCACCGGTAATAGCGGTTGCGCAGCCCGTACCAGCTCTCGCTCATCATGAACGAAACCCCGCGCCGCGGCGCCATGCGCACAAAAAACAGCCCGGCCAGCGCGCCGCCGATTTGGGCAAAGGCGTAAAGCTTCTCTTGGCTGAAGAGCATGGCGATGGCGATTAGGGCGTAGATGACGGCCAGATACCGGGCCTTGATGCCGATGACGCAAAACATCAGGAATTCCACGTCGCCGTAAAGCACGCCGATGGCCACCAGCAGACCGAAGATGCCGCCGAAGCAGCCATAGAGCGGCACGGGAAGCAGCGAAAGCCCAAAGGTTGAGCTCACGGCGTAAATCGCCAGCGCCGCCAATACAGTCCCCAGCACTGAAACCGCATAAAGCCCCAGCACCCAGTTGGCGTGGTGATAGCTTTCCAGAAATCCCGCCAAGAACCATAGCGACAGCAGCTCGAAGAGGGTTCCCAGCAGTCCCACGTGGATGAAACTGTAGGTAATCGGCTGCCAGAGGGCGCCGTGGAGAAAGGTGTAGGGGTCGAACATCATCAGGCCGGCAAAATAGCTCGCGCCGCCCGCGGACGCCAGGCCCCCCATGACCAGCAAAAAGTATGTGCCCAGATTGATGAGAATAAGCTGGCGCGTAGCGCCGCTGAAATTGGGAAAAGCAAACGGACTGGAACCGACTCTGCGCATCGTACTCAACAGGTTATACGTTTCTGCAGGCGCGTGTCATGGGAACGCCGAAGGTCGTCACGGCGCCACCGCCAGACCGCGATGGCCGGCCGCGTCCACGGCGCGCACCGCGAAGATGACGTTGTCTTTGGAGACGGGTAGGGTGATGGTGAGGGGCGCGTCCCCGGCTTCCGGGCTCACCACGCGGACAAACTCCCAATCGGGCGCGGTGGTGGGGCGCCACAGCGCCTCGTAATGCACATGCGGCCCGGCGCCGGCCGGCGGATCCCAATGCAGCGTGGTTGAATTTTCGAGTTTGCGGGCGTCGATGGCCACGTTGCCGGGTTCACCAGGCGCGGAGGCCAGCGTGGCCAGCGTCGCCGCATTCAATCGGGCCACGCGGGCCACGTAGCTGAAGTCGACGAACTGCGGCAGGTCGCCGAGGATCGGTTGATGCGAGCCGGGCGGCGGAAAAACCACGCTCTGATGCTGGTGGTTGTAGTCCTCGCGCCATTCCGTGAATCGCACCGCCGTAAATCCCTCCTCGTTGAAGGAAGTTTGATCGCCCCCGCGCAGATAGCGGTCGGGCCGGAAGACGAGAAAGGCCGAGAACGGCGATCCGCCAGCAACCGGAAAGTAACTCCGCGCCGTGTCGGCGACGGCGCGCGCCAGTTCGCGGCTGGGCGAGTCGCTGAGCTGGCCCAGCGCCAGCAGGCGGCGCACCCGCTCCGGCGTCGCCACTGCCGGAACCCCTTCGGAAAAGACACGCACGCGGTCCTTGAGCTGGAGCGTGTCGCCGGGGGTGGTGTTGCCGCCCACAATATCGTTGTTAAGCACCGCTTCAAGCTGCCAGCCCTGTTCCCGCGCCAAGTGGGCCAGATGCGCGGAGCCTACCAGTCCCTGCTCCTCTCCGGCGACGGCAGCAAAGACGATCGTGGCTGGAAAACGGAGTTTCGGTAGCGCCCGCGCGCACGCCAGCGAGACGGCCACGCCCGAAGCGTCGTCGTTGGCGCCCGGAGCAGCGCCGGAGGTATCCGCCCAGTTTGAAAAAACATTGGAGTTGATGGAATCGTAGTGCCCGGTCACCAGGACCATGCGCTTGGTCTGGACGGGGTCCGCGCCGCGCAATATAGCGTAGATGTTGGTGATGCGAGTAGGGTGCGGAATGCGCCGGCCCCATGAGGCGCCGCTGGCGGGGTCGGCGATGAAGACATCGCGATGCACTTCCAGGCAGCCGCCGCACTCCCGGCTGATCTCCTCAAACTGCGCTTCAATCCAGTCCTCCGCGGCGTTAATGCCCTGGCCCGGCGGCAAATCCGTCTCCATGCTGGAAAGAGTGTTGCGCGTACCAAACCTTACCAGGGTGTTGATCGTCTGTTCTATGCGTGCCGGCTGGATGGTTTTGAGAGCCTTTGCAATGGCGGGATCCGGCGGCTGCGGGGAGACGGGCAAAGCGTCGCGGGCGAAATCCGGTTTTTCCGTCGCCGGCTGGGGTTGGCCGTAACCGATTGCCGCACCCAGCGTCAGCGAACCAATCAACGCGCCTAAAGGAAATTTCATGCATGTCGCTCCGCATTTTGCCAGTTTTGCCGGTTTGACGGCGCTTGACCGGAGGCCGGGGTTGTCCCTAAAACTATAGCGGGACCAACGGAACCGCGCTTTGAAGTTCGCTCTGCTCCGCAGCCTCATTTTATGGAGAGAGCTCCGGAAAAGCGGTCAGGCGTACCGCCTGTTGTCATTGATCCTGCAAAGTTGTACTGTAAGCAATCATAAATCCCGCAATGCGAAATTCTTTGGGACCGGAGGAGGCTGCTATGCCCAGCTGCCCTGAATGTGAGAACGAATTGGATATCGAAATGGACGAAGTGGAGGAAGGCGACGTGGTTGCCTGCGACGAATGTGGCTCGGAATTCGAGGTGGTCGGCGTCGAGCCGCTGGAGTTGGCGCGCGTGGAAGACGAATTGGAAGAGGACGACGATCTCTTCAACGAAGAAGAGGAGGAGGAATGAGGATACGCCGGGCGACGCTGCTGGCAGCGGCCCTGTTTTCCGTTTTGGCGTTGGGAGCAATTCCCGGCGGCCCGGAGGCCATGTTGATTGCGCCTCGCGCCGCGGCTCAGAACCTGGGCGAGCGCACCGTTTCCGGCACGGTGCTGGATGCGAAATCCAATCCCGTCTCCGGCGCCGTTGTCTTCCTCAAGAACCAAAAAACCAAAACCATTCGTAGTTTTACCTCCATCGCCAATGGCCACTTCTATTTCGCGCAGGTGGACAAAGATCAGGACTTCGACCTGTGGGCGGAAAAGAACGGCAGGAAGAGCGACGTAAAAACCGTCAGCTCCTGGGATTCACGCACCGATTTCGTCTCCGATTTGAAACTGAAGTGAGGCGATTCTCAGCTCTTAGCTTGCCTTGCCTTCCGTGAGCCGGCCGTTTTCGTATCCTTCCGGCGAAAGGGCCCGGTAGAACCACTGCACGCTCCTGTCCCATTCCAGAGAAGAGCCCGTGCGCGGCCACAGCGTTTTCAATTCTGCTCTTTACAGGAACCGGAAAGCCGGGTGGCGTTTCCTTAAGGAAACGCTACTCGGCACAACTCAAGAAGTGCCCTGATACAAAGCCGGTTGGACAGACCGACGTTGTCCTGCATGGGGACTCGGCGAGCCCTGCGACTCAGGCGATGCCTGCGGCCGATTGACTGCTCACGAGTTCGGCGGGAAAGGTTTGAATCTCCAGGTCGATGCAGGCGATCTCCGCGCCACATTGACGGCCCTTGCTGCGGGTGCATTGGCAAAGCTCGGTGAAGCGGAGGTGCCCGCTTTGACTGAGCTCGAGGCCGGCGGCAATGAGCACGCTGTAAATGTCGACGCAGGAGTGGCGCTCGAACTCGAACAAAATGGTGAGGAGACCGGAGTCATTGGCGCCGCGGCTAAGCACCCAACCTCCGCAGCCGAGAATGGCGCCGGTGAGTGCGGGCGCCAGCCGCGTGGGTTCCTCGATGGAGACGGCCTTCACCTGCATCGCCCACGGGATGCTCGGTTCCCGACCCACATGCTTTCCCGGCATGGCGAACCTCCCACCGCATTTATCGGAGATGCACAGAACAGGTTGACGAGTGTGCAGGAGTCGAACGGCGCGTGGACCGTTTTGAAACATGCGGCCGCGCGAGCGGCGCAATCGCCGGATGATGTAGCTTGGGAGAGACAATGATCGTGGGTTCGGGCATCGACTTGGTGGAAATCGCGCGCATCCAACACTCCATTGAGCGCTATGGGGGCCGCTTTCTCGATCGTGTGTATACCGAGGCCGAGCAAGAGTATTGCCGGCGGAAGCACAACGCCGCGGAAAGCTTTGCAGCGCGGTTTGCGGCCAAGGAAGCCGCGGCCAAGGCGCTCGGAACGGGAATCAGCCAGGGCGTGAGCTGGCTGGAGATCGAAGTCGTCCGTGCTCCGGGGGGTAAGCCGGAACTCCGCTTTCTAGGCCGGGCGGGGCAACGGGCCGCGCGCCTGGGCGTGGGCCGAGCCGCTCTATCTATTACACATACCTCCGCCTTGGCCATGGCCAGCGTGGTGCTGGAAGACGGGTGCTAGAGCCGGCGCTTCTGCTATTCTCAAATCGTCTGCCGCCTCAACTTCAGCCAGAGGAGCGATGTGCCAAGCCGGAAAGAGATTCAATGGTCGGAATTGAGAGTGGGTGCGCTGGCCATGGTCGCGATGGCCGTGTTCATCGGGCTGGTTTTTCTGATGTCCCGCTCCGCAGGCGGCCTCTTTGCGGGTAAGATCGACCTGCGCGCGTTTTTCGGGAACGCCGCCGGGCTCGAGGCGGGGGCGCCGGTCACGCTGCAGGGCGTGACGATCGGGAATGTGAGACGGATTCGCGTCAATCCCAGCCATAGTCCCACCCCGGTCGAAGTGATCATGGAGATAGGCTCCAATTCCCTGCCCTATCTGCACACGGATTCGACGGCCTCGATCGCGCAAGCCGGGGTTCTGGGCAACAGCTATGTGGATATTGATTCGAACCAGGCCACCGGTCCCGAGCCGGCGAACGACGCTGTGCTCCCGTCGGGCACTTCACCCACCGTTCAGGACTTGATTGGCTCAAGCCAGGTGTCGATCAAGGACCTGCATCAATTGCTGGGACGGCTGAACACGCTGGTGGGCACGCTGAACTCGCAGCGCGGTGTGATCGGAAAGCTCGTCAACGATCCTCAATTCGCCAAGAAGATCGTCTCGACGACAGACAACCTTGAGGCGGTGAGCGAAGATCTGCGCTCAGGAAAGGGGACGCTGGGCAAGCTGCTGACCGACGACACCCTGTACACGCACGCGGACGCATCGATCGCCAAGCTGGATGACATCACCACGCAATTGGACGAGGGCAAGGGCACCATGGGCAAGATGTTGCACGACGATAAACTTTACAATAATCTGAACTCCACTGCCGCCAACGCCAATCAGTTGCTGGGCCAGATCAACGCCGGGCAGGGGGCGCTGGGAAAATTCGCCAAAGATCCGGCGTTCGCCAAGAGGCTCGATGACACGGTGGCGCACCTGGACGAGCTTTTAAGCAGCGTGAACCAAGGCCAAGGCACGCTGGGACAACTGGTAAAGAACCGCGCGCTCTACGATAACACCAACCACACGCTCGAAAATGCGCAACAACTTTTGGAGGCGTTTCGGCAAGATCCCAAGAAATATCTCGTCATTCACTTAAAGATATTTTGAGCAGGCGCCCAGCCGAATGCGCTTGCCGAGCGCAGGAGGGTGGCTATGTCACATCCGCGGAGCGTCCAACTCAGAGATCGATGGAGTTTGGCGGCGGTTTTCTGCCTCCTGAGCCTTGCGGCCGGCGGCCAGACGCGGCCGGTGGTGTGCGTCGGTGGCGCGGGGAGCTTTCGAGCTACGGCGGCCACCAAGGTGACCATCTGGGTGGGAGCGCGGCGGGTGGCGGGGTTTGCGGAACGGACGTGCCAGGCGACGCTCTCCTGGAATGGACACGATTTGGTGGTTGAACCCGGGGCCTGGGTGGTGGACGTGGACGCGATGGGCGTCGACCTGGGGCTCGGCGCCCCGGCGCTTGCCCTGCAGGTCAAGATGACGGGCATCGATCCGGAGATGAAGTACGAAATTTATTCGCTCGCCAAACCGCCGGCGCGGCTGCGCGAGATCACCGGCGGAGACTGGTACGCGGCCGCGGACACCGACATGGACGGCCGGGTAGAAATCTGGACCGATGACGCCGCCGCAGTGAACGGCTTCGAAGGCATCCCGCAGAGTGAATTCCATCACCCTCCGACGATGGTGTTGCGGTTTGAAGACAAGCGGCTGATCGATGTGGGAGCCGAGTTTCAAAGCGTCTACGACGGGGAGATCGCGGCCCTGCGGGCGCAACTGGAGCCCCGGCAACTGAGCGCTTTCAAAAACAGCGATGGAAGGCTGGCGGACATCTCCTCGATCCCCATTGCCGACGCCCACAATCTGCTGGAGACGAAGATTAAGATTTTGGAAATTGTATGGAGCTATTTGTATAGCGCGCGCGAAGAGGAGGCGTGGAAGACGCTGGCTGCTCTGTGGCCGGCGGCGGACTACGACCGGATTCGCGCCGCGATCGCCGCTGCGCAGGCGCGCGGCATTCGCCGCGAAGTGGACGGCGTCTCCGACGGGAGCCGGTCGCGCCGGTCGGGGCAGGAGCGAATCTACAGTGAGGGTGGCAATATCGCGCTCACGGGCAGCGTTTCTTCCAGAAGATTGCAGCCTTATTCCATGAGTTCGGCGATTCCCGACAACCTCGAGTTTGCAGTCGACAAGCCGGCGACGGCGATTCTGCTCTGGCGTCCTGAGACCGATCAGGCTCCGCAAGCTGCTGCTGGGCCTCAGGCCTTGCTCGATCTGGTGATCGATGAGGCGGGAAAGGTGCGGTCGGCCAAGCCGGCCAGCGCGACGGGCGTAGTGGTCGATCATGCGCTGCTCGACGCGACGGCGGAATGGAAGTTTATTCCGGCCTTCAAGAATGGCCGGCCGGTGGCTTCGCGGTTGCAGTTTTCAGTATGGTCTCCCAAGTGAGAAATGACGGCGTGCGGCGCGGTTACGCGGGATGACCCATCGAGGTTCGATGCTTCAGGGTTGGGCTCCGGAAGATCGACCAGAACTCGACAAAGGCCTTGAGGCGCACCACCTGGAAATAGTCGTTGGCCACGCAATAAAAGACCGTGGAAGCGGCAAGCGCCGCGTGCAAAACCCCGCCGCCCAATTCGGCGGCAAAGGGTACCGGCGCCGCGGAAAAGACCATGGCGAGGACGATGATGGACATCTTGACCACGCCCAGGGAAAGGTTGACCTCCGTCAGTTTGCTGGTGAAATCCTTGCCGAGTCTCAAGCTTTCGATGAGGGCCGAGAGCGTGGGACGGCGCTCGAGCAGAACCAGAAGCGGGGCGACGGACAAGGCCCAACTGATGAGCGCCCAGGCGGTAAAGACGCCGAGTGAAAGAAAGATGGCCCAAACGGAGAAGCCGACCAGGTCGGGCTCGCCCTGCGTGGAGATGTGCGCCGCGGCCGTCCACTGCATGGAGAGCCACCACAGCCAGAAAGTGAGGCTGAGCAGGGCCAGCCATGCGGCCTGCAAGACGATCATCGCCACCGGCCGGAAAGGAATGCGCGGCGAGCGGTCCCGCTCCATGCGCATCAGCACCAGGTTGCGCCCCACACCCGAAACCACGGCCCAAGCCAGCGCGCCGATGGGCAGGAGCCAGCGCAGAACCGCGAAAACATGCGGCTGGTAATAGCTCCACACGTCGGCAAGCTGGACCACGCCCATCCAGGGGTTCTGGGAATTGATGGTGAGGTAGCCGGACGCGGAGAGCGGATAGACAGCGAGGATGCGCTGCCACTCATGCCAGCAAACCCAAAGCAAGGGGATGCCGACGAGCCAGCGCCAGCCGATCTCGAGCAGGCTGAGCGAGGGGCGCTTCATGATAAAGCCCATGTGCTCGACGAGGAGTTGCGTTCCCCGCACCGGCGCGTTGCGGGGAACCGGCGCCAGAGATTCAGCGATCACTTTACCACCAGACTGATGGCCCTGCCGGGCACGACGATCACTTTGGCCACCGTTTTGCCGGCCGCGCGCAACTGGACCTTACGATCGGCCAGTGCGGCGGCCTCGATTGCTTTGGAGTCGGCGCCGGCGGGAACGCGGACCACCGTCGCCAGTTTGCCGTTGATTTGCACGGGTATTTCGATTTCTTCCTCTTTTGCGAGTCCGGGATCGCTCTGGGGCCAGGGTGCGCGCAGAATGGCGCTCTGCTCGCCCAGCTCTTCCCACAGTTCAGCGGCGAGATAGGGCGCAAAAGGCGCGAGCAGCAGCACCAGGGTGCGCAGAAGCTCGGCGACCACCGGCGCGGGGATTTCGCCCGACGCCAGTTGCGCATCGGCGGCCTGGAGCTCGTTGACCAACTCCATGATGGCGGCGACGCAAGTGTTGAAGTGCCAGCGGCCCTCGAAATCGAGACTGATGCGGGCAATGGTTTGATGCAGCTTGCGCAGGAGGGCCGCGGCGGTTTGCGACGCTTCGCGGTCCCGTGAGGCCGGCGGGCTCGATCTGACGACGCAGGAATATTTCGTCACCAGGCGGTAGACCCGGCCCAGGAAGCGGCTGACACCGGCAACGCCGTCCTCCTGCCAGTCGAGGTCGCGGTCGGGCGGAGCGGCGAACAGGGCGTACATCCGGGTGGCGTCGGCGCCGTAGCGGGCCACCATGTCGTCGGGCGATACCACGTTGCCCTTGGATTTCGACATCTTGGCGCCGTCTTTGATGACCATGCCCTGGGTGAAGAGGCGGCGCGCCGGTTCGTCGTTGGCGATGATGTCGAGGTCTCGCATCACCTTGGTCCAGAAGCGCGAGTAGATGAGGTGCAGAATGGCGTGCTCTACGCCGCCGATGTACTGGTCGATGGGAAACCAGTGTCGCGCCTTCGCGGAGTCGAAGGGGGCCTGGGCGTTTTGCGCGTCGATGTACCGGTAGAAGTACCAGCTCGAATCGACGAAAGTGTCCATGGTGTCGGTTTCGCGGCGGGCTGGCTCACCACACTTGGGGCATTTGACGTTCACGAACTCCGGCAGGCGCGCCAGCGGCGAGCCGCCCTGCTGCGTGATCTCGATGTTTTCCGGCAGGACCACGGGCAACTGGTCGTCGGGAACCGGAACCAGGCCGTCGCGTTCGCAGTGGATCATGGGGATGGGCGTGCCCCAGTAGCGCTGGCGGCTGACGCCCCAGTCCTTGAGCCGGTAAGTGACTTTGGCTTCGCCGAACGCCCCGCGGGCGGCAGCCTCCTGGAGGAGTTTTTGGGCTTGGGGACAGGTCATCCCGCTGTACTCGCCGGAGTTCACGAGCACGCCGTCTTCGGAGGTGAAGGGCAAGGGCGCTTCTTCCGGCTCCAACGACGACGAACTGCCGTTGAGGGCTCCGGCGCCCGCATGGGCGGGGGCGATGACGCGGCGGATGGGAAGCGCGTATTTTTTGGCGAACTCGAAGTCGCGCTCGTCGTGTCCGGGAACGCTCATGATGGCGCCAGTCCCGTAGTCCATGAGAACGTAATTGGCCACCCAGATAGGCATGAGCTCGTTGTTGAAGGGATTGACGGCGAAGTGGCCGGTGGGGACGCCATGCTTTTCGATGGCGGCGACGTCGCCGGATTCGCGGGCCTTCTTCTGCTCTTCAATGAGGTAGGCGACCTGGGCGCGGAGGCCGGAGTCGTGAGCGGCGAGTTCTGTGACCAGCGGATGCTCGGGCGCGAGCTGGACGCTGGTGGCGCCGAAGATGGTGTCGATGCGGGTCGTGAAGACGCGGATGGCCGGGCGCTCCTGGCTGGTGGCGGGCTTGGCGACCCCGGACTCTTCTTCGAGTATGTCCTTGATGCTGCGCTCGAAGCGGAAGTCGATTTCGGCGCCTTGGCTGCGCCCGATCCAGTTGCGCTGCATGGTGCGCACTTTTTCCGGCCAGCCTTCGAGCTTTTCGAGGCCGTCGAGGAGCTCCTGAGCGTAGGCGGTGATGCGCAGAAACCACTGCTCGAGGTCGCGCTGCTCCACGCGGGTGTCTTCGTGCCGCCAGCAGCAGCCGTCGATGACCTGCTCGTTGGCGAGGACCGTAGCGCACTCGGGGCACCAGTTCACCTTGCTCTGCTTGCGATAGACCAAGCCTCTTTCCAACATGCGCAGGAAGAACCACTGGTTCCAGCGGTAATAGTCGGGCAGGCAGGTGGTGATTTCTGTGGCCCAGTCGTAGCCCAGACCGAGGCGGAGCATCTGGCGTTTCATGGCGGCGATATTGCCGAGGGTCCACTGGCGTGGAGGGGTGTTGTTTTTGAGCGCGGCGTTTTCGGCGGGCAGGCCGAAGGCGTCCCAACCCATGGGGTGAAGAACGTTGTAGCCGCGCATCCACATATGCCGGGCGAGAGCGTCGCCGATGGCGTAGTTGCGCACGTGGCCCATGTGGAGCTGCCCGCTGGGATAGGGCAGCATCTCGAGCACGTAATACTTGGGCTTGCCGTTGGCGGCGGGCTCGGCTGCGTAGAGACGTGCGTCCGCGGCCCAGCGTTCAAGCCATTTGGGCTCGATCTTCGCGGGATCGTAACGGAGTTCCGTGTCTTCCGCCATTATTTTCAGTGTAACCGGGCGCTGGAGTTTTCAGGCGCAGCCCGGAACGGCCAATACCGGCGCCGCTGAGCTCTGGTTCGTCTGAAAGCGATTACGAAATCACCGAATACCGCCCCAGCTACCTGTAAAGCTCGGGGATAAAGGTCTGCTCCTGGATGGGCGGCCGGACGTATTTGGATTTGCCGAGAGGGGGCAGCTTGAGCGGCTCGGGCGTGAGGTCCCGGTAGGGGATCAAGGAGAGCAGGTGGTGGATCACGTTGAGCCGGGCGCACTTTTTGTTTTCGGCGCTGACTACGTACCAGGGCGACTGGCGGGAGTCGGTGACAGCGAACATTTCGTCCTTGGCGCGGGAGTAGTCGGCCCAGTGCTTGCGGGACTCGAGGTCCATGGGGCTGAGCTTCCACCGCTTGGTAGGCGTGTCCATGCGCTCCTGGAAGCGGCGTTCCTGCTCCTCGTCGCTGACTGAAAACCAGTACTTGATGAGGATGATGCCGGAACGGATCAACATGCGCTCGAACTCAGGGCAGCTCTGCATGAAGTCCGCGTACTCGGTTTCGGTGCAGAAGCCCATCACCCGCTCGACCCCGGCGCGGTTGTACCAACTGCGGTCGAAGAGCACCATTTCCCCCGCCGCGGGCAGGTGAGCGACGTAGCGCTGGAAGTACCACTGCGTCTTCTCGCGCTCCGTGGGCGTGCCCAGGGCGACGACGCGGCAAACGCGGGGATTGAGCGACTCCGTGATGCGTTTGATGGCTCCGCCCTTGCCGGCGGCGTCGCGGCCTTCGAACAGGACAACGACGCGCAGACCTTTATGCCGAATCCACTCCTGCATTTTGACCAGCTCGACCTGGAGACGGCGCAGCTCCTTCTGGTAATGGCAGTCCTTCCCCAGGCGGATGGGAACGGTAGAAGCCTGGGAGTGGCTGTTTCCGCTGGCGTTATCGCCGGCGCGCTTCCCGGCGTTTTCGTTGTCGCGCTTTTGGTCGTGTCCGTTGCTGTGACGCTTATGATTTTGTTTCTCCACCATGGCTTCTTCTCCGGGTGGTTGAGTTTGAGAATTTTCGGGGCCCCAATATCCCGTTCGGGCTGAACGCGATGAGGCTACTCCAAAATGGGCAAACGGGCAAGTCAGGCGCCCGGGCCGGCGGGCGTTTGATCGCGCCTGACGGTGAGCAGGGATCAAGGGATCAAGGGATCAAGAGATCAAGGGATCAAGAGATCAAGGGACTGAGGAACCAAGGCGTCAAGAGAACAAGATCGGGAACAAGCGCTGGTTGGGTCGGACATCGCCCATTGCGAATCCCCGCCGTGGCCGGTCTCGGAGGCTT
>JASHTU010000110.1 GCA_030040395.1 Acidobacteriaceae bacterium | reverse complement strand
TTTCCCCAGCATTGCCTTTGGCCCCTGGGCGCCCGAGGCGGTGCAAGGGATCACGGTGGATACGACAGCGCAAACCACTTACCAGGGTTTCAGCACGGACAGCTTCGACGGTTTGGCGGACCAGGACGCGGTTTCTGTGAATGGTTGGCTCTTCGAACCCGATAATGGCCTGCTCGACTCCGCCATCACCCCGCCCGTGGCGCTGGCCCAGACAGTCACCTTGCACTCTTTTGGCATGTTTTGACGGACGCGGATTCGAGTTGGAATGAAGTATGGATAACGGCCTTTTCCGGGGTGTACGCACCGCCGGAAAAGGCCGTTTTTTTTGCCCGGAATCATGCGCGCCCGGCTCGGTTGCCTGCTGAAGCCGCTTGCCGTGAGAAGATAGCACTCGCCGCCATTTGCAGACATCTCCCCCGCGCACCGGAGAACCCAATCGACGCCACAACCCTCTACATTGTGCTCATCGTCTTCTTTGCCACGCTTATTCGTTCGGCCTTCGGGTTTGGCGAGGCGCTCTTTGCCGTTCCCTTGCTCGCCCTTCGTATTCCATTGCGCCAGGCCACTCCTCTGGCGGTGCTCATCTCCATCACCATCGCCGCCATCGTGGTCGCGCAGGACTGGAATCATATTCACCTGCGCAGCACTGGCTGGCTCCTCGCGCCCACCCTGGCCGGCATCCCGCTTGGCCTGCTCCTGCTCACCAGCAGCCACCAGGCGCTGGTCAAAGGCGCGCTGGGCATTCTGATTGTGGCCTTCGTTGTGTACTCGCTCAGCGGCCGGCGGCCGTTCGAGTTGCGCCGTGACCGTCGCGCCTGGCTCCTCGGCTGCGGGTTCTGCGCCGGCGTTCTCGGCGGAGCGTACGGCATGAATGGGCCGCCCCTGGTCATCTACGGATCGCTGCGCCGCTGGCCGCCGCAACAGTTTCGCGCCACTCTGCAGGCCTACTTTCTGCCCGCCAGCCTTCTCGGCATGGCCGGTTATTGGCTGGCCGGGCTTTGGGTTCCGGCGGTCACGCGCTATTACCTGTTCTCGTTGCCCGCGGCCGTTCCGGCCATTTTCCTGGGCAGAGTCGTAAACCGGCGGCTGCGCGGCGAGGTGTTTCTACGCTACGTCTACGCGGGCTTGGGCGGAATCGGAGCACTCCTGCTGTTCCAGGCCGTCCGCGGACGGGTTTGAGGACTACCCTGCCAGCCTTGCGGGCTTCGTCGGCCGAACCGCCCGCTTTCAAATGGAATACAGATTCTGCCCGCCGTCCGACCAGGTTTCCGCCTGGCGGGTGCGATGATCGCCAAGAAGAAGTCCGTCCCCGGGCCCTGCTCAACCGAAGTCCGGATCCCTGCCCGATGCCCCGCCGCGGTATTCGTCTTCGTTCGACTCCTGGCCGCTCTGTGCATCAAGCCATTGCCCCATCAGCGCCTCCTCCGGCGTCGCTTCGCCCTCAATGCTCTGGGCGCTCTTGAGCAGTCGTTTGCGCACCTCGGCTGCGCGTGCGGCTGCGGCAGCCCGCTCCTGGAGGCCAGCCGAATAGAGGTTCGCTCCCTGAACGTTCATCATGTTGCCGTGAATGTGCATGGCTCCTCCCGGAGTCGATTCGGACGCAAGTCAAATTCCGTCAATTTGGCGCAATTTTCAGAAAAAACTCACTTTATGGTGCGGTAACCGCGCCGCCTCCGAAGAAAGTCTGCTTTGACTTCTCTCAGTGGACTAAGTAAACTTAGTCCATGGCGTACACCGTGCATCAGGCAAAAACCAACTTCTCCCGAATCCTCCGTGAAGTTGAGGCCGGCAAAGAGGTCATCGTCACACGCGGCAAGAAGCCCGTGGCGCGCATCACTGCCGTCGAACAGCCTGTCCCACGCGCAGAGCTGCCGTTCCGTCTGCTGGGAGCCTTTCGGGGAAAGGTTCAATTCGATGATCGGGCCTTCGCTCCGGCGACCGATGCGGACCTGATCGAGATGGGATTCGACGATCTGGTTGACGCGCCTCTGGTTCCACTGCCCGCAAAGCCGGCTGAAGAAAAGTGAAATTCCTGGTCGATACGCACGCGTTTCTCTGGGCCATTCTGTCGCCGGAAAAGCTCACGGATCGCGCGAGAAAGATTTTCCTGGATCCCGAGGCCGATTTGCTCATCTCCATTGCCACCCCCTGGGAGATGGCGATTAAGGCGGGGGTTGGAAGGCTGAACAATGGGGCCGCAATCCTGACCAACTTTGAGAGCTTATTAGCGGCAGGCGGCTATCGCACCCTCGAAACATCCATCCAACATACGATTCAGAGCGGCTTACTGCCGCGATACCACAAAGACCCGTTTGACCGGCTGCTCATTGCCCAGGCGCTCGATCTACGAGTTCCTATCATCAGCAGCGACGACGTGCTCGATCTTTACGGGGTTCGGCGCATTTGGAATTAGGTCACGCCCATCCTCGAAAATAGACGGAGGTCACCGCGCCTCGCTTCGCCTCCAAGGAGCCTGCTTGCGCAAGAATCACAGACCGGTTGTTCTCGCGCGCGTGGACGCGGAAACCTCACCGGGGTCCCCGCGGACAGGTCTTGGTCCGCGGGGTGGGTCGCCGGGGTCCCCGCGGACAGGTCTTGGTCCGCAGGGTGGGTTGCCTCTGGTCGCCATCGTCGGCCGCCCCAACGTGGGCAAGTCCACTCTCTTCAATCGCTTGACCGGCAGCCGTCGCTCCATCGTCGGCAATGAACCCGGCATCACCCGTGACCGCATTTACGGCCAGTTCGACTGGGCTGGCCGCAGCTTTCGCCTGGTGGACACGGGCGGCATGGTCCCCGGCGATGCGGAGCTCATCCCCGCCGAGATTTTCCGCCAGGCCGAGGTCGCTCTCGATGAAGCCGACGCGCTCATTCTCGTCGTCGACGCCCGCACCGAGCTTGCCCGTCCCGACTACGACCTCGCCCGCCTGCTCCAGCGCGGCGTCAAGCCAGTCTTCCTCGCGGTCAATAAAGTCGAAGGCCAAGCCATGGCCGCCGCAGCGGAGAATTTCCGCCGCCTCGGCTTCTCCCACGTCTTTCCCATCAGCTCCGAGCACGGTCTCGGCATCGGCGACCTCCTCGATGCCGTCTCTGCAGCCATTCCGCCCCGTCCAGCCACCATCCCCGCGGAAAACCTCTCCCAGCCCACCGCAGAAACCGAGTCTGTCGAAGAAGCTGAATCCGCCAGCCAAGCCGCAATCTCCCCGTCCCATGCGCCCGGCTCCCACACCGAAAACCGCCTCCGCGAACCGGGCCGCCAACGCACCCACGGCGAATTCGAACCTCGCGAAACCTCCATCGCCATCATCGGCCGCCCCAATGTCGGCAAATCCACCCTCCTCAACGCCCTTACCGGCTCCGCGCGCGCCATCGTCTCGCCCATCCCCGGCGCCACCCGCGACGCCGTCGATGAAATCGTCGCCTTCGAAGGCGCCCAACTCCGCTTCATCGACACCGCCGGCATCCGCCGCAAAGGCAAAACCCGCCTCATGGCCGAGAAACTCAGCGTCGTCATGGCCCGCCGCCATCTTGAAGCTGCCGACGTGGTCCTCCTCGTCCTCGACGCCACTGAAGGCGTCACCGCCAGTGACGCCACCATCGGCGGCTACGCCCATGAAAGCGGCCGCAGCGTCATCATCGTCGTCAACAAGTGGGACGCCGTCACCACCGCCCGCACCGACGGCAAGCCCCCGGCTGACCGCGCCCTCTTCGAGCGCCAGTTGCGCTCCGTCCTCAAATACTTGAGCTACGCGCCCGTCCTCTTTCTCTCCGCCCTCCACGCCACCGGGCCCCAGCACAAAGACATCGTCCGTCTCCTGCGCCAGGTCCAATCCGTCGCCCGCGAACGCCGCAAGCGCGTCTCCACCGGACAGATGAATCGCTTCCTCGAACGCATCGATTTCCAGCGCGCCCCCGTGCCCATGGCCAAACGCGTGCGCATCTTTTATATGACCCAGGCCGCCGTCGCTCCGCCCACCTTCGTCCTCTTTACTAATCGCGCCGTCAAGCTGCACTTCGCTTTCGAGCGTTTCCTCGAAAACCAGATTCGCCAAGCCTTCGGCTTTAAAGGCGCGCCCATCTGGTTCAAAGTCAAAGCCCGCAACGCCCCCAACGCCGCATAACCCCACGCCCCGGGAGTAGCGCATTTGGAACCGCAGAGCACGGCGACCTCCGCGACCTTCGACAACTGGCGCCCCAGCCACAGCGCCTGGCTCATTGCCGCCTCCGTCATGCTCGCAACTTTTATGGA
>JASHTU010000007.1 GCA_030040395.1 Acidobacteriaceae bacterium | reverse complement strand
TCCTTGGGGAAGTAGATGGCCCCGGCGGCGTGGAGCTTGATCCCGGCCGCGGCGTAGTCGGCCAGCGCCTGCGCCTCGAGCGAGGGATCCATGGGCAGGTGATCTTTCGCATCCTTCGCGTTCAGGTCGCTGACCTCGAGTTGCTTCATGAAATCGATCAACTGCGCGCGCGTGAAGTTGCGGAACGTGTAGCTGGCCAACCCCAGCCGGATGGGCGAGGGCTTTCCGGTCTCCGGCAAGGCTTCGGCTGCAACCGGCGCCGCGCCCAAAGCCATGCAGCCCGCCGCCATCAACGTCCCCGTCTGGACAAATGTGCGGCGGGAAAAATTGTTCTTCATTGTTTGTGGCACTCCTTGGTCTTTCCTGTTCCCGATCCCGCTCCTTTGCGCAGGCGGCCGCGCCGGCGGCGCCTTACACATGCGGCGCGAATGCGGGCTCGTAAGCGCGGCCCCATTTCTTCATCGCTTGTTCGTCGTCGAGAATCTTCCCGTCAGCCGTATCGAGATGGAGCTCACGGTTCACTTCCCAGGCGATGTTGGAGAGCTCGAGAATGGTCACCGAAACATTGCCCACCTCGATCGGCGCGTTGAGTTTGGCTCCGGTGCGGACGCCGTCAATGAAGTTGGCAAAGTGCGCATCGGTCATGGAGTCGCGGCCCATCAAATCAGACGACGGAGCGGCCTTGACGGCTTTGAACTCGCTGGTCTTGTTCCCCTTGAGGTCGTAAATCTCATAGCCGCCGCGGTCAACCAGCACGGTTCCCGTCGTTCCCATGATCGTGGAGCCGCGATCGCGTTCGTAAAATTTCATTCCCTGGCAGCACTTTCCTTCCCACGAGAGCAGCTTGTCGCCGTAGTCGTAGCTTGTCACCAGCGTGTCGTAGAACTGCCAATCGTCCTTGAAGTGGTAGCGGCCGCCCGAGGCCGTCACGCTGCGCGGATACTCCACATCGAGTGCCCAGCGGCACACGTCCACCTCGTGGGTGCCGTTGTTCAGCGTTTCGCCGGTGCCGTAGACGCGGAACCAATGCCAGTTGTAGGGCTGAATGTTGCTGGTGTAGGCGCGGCGCGGCGCCGGCCCCTGCCACAAATCCCAATCGAGCTGGGGCGGAACAGGGACCTCTCTGCCGAAGCCGATGGACTTCCTGGTGTTGCTGTACCACGCCTTCGCGTAGTACGCGCGGCCGATGAGCCCGTTGTGAATCTTGTCCACAATTTCAATAGTGTGCGGCGAGGAGCGCTGCTGCGTGCCCATCTGCACCAGTTTGCCGTATTTCTTCTGCGCCTCGACCAGCAGTGCGCCCTCGGCGGGGTTGTGGCTGCACGGCTTTTCCACGTATACGTGCTTGCCCGCCTGAAGGGCCAGGATCGCCATGGGCGCGTGCCAGTGGTCCGGCGTAGCGATGGAGATCGCGTCCACATCCTTGGCCGCCAGCGCCTCGCGAAAGTCGTTCTTCGCCTTTGGCGCGTAGCCCAGTTCGCGTTCGGCCTCGGCGGCGAACTTGGCCAGGATGTTGCTCTCCACGTCGCAGACATACGCGACCCGCGCGCGGTCCGCGTTGGCCTTCAACGACGAAAGATGCGCATAGCCGCGGCTATTGAGCCCGGCGATCGCAAAATTGAGCCGGTCGTTGGCGCCCAGAATCTGGCCATAACTCTTGGCCGTCGATCCAATCGCCAGACCCGCCGCTCCGGCTGCAAGCGTGTCGAGAAATTCACGCCGTGTCACCATGGTTGCTTCACCTCGATTCAAATTTCTTGCTGGCTTGAAGGATTTTGATTCCTGCGATCCGGTCCACACGTGATGCGGAATCAACTTCAACACGAGTAAGACTGAAGCGGAGATCTTCTGGTCCGCCCGGCTGCGTCCTAGGCGAGCGCCTCGGCGGCTTTCAAATCCCGCTCCATGCCCGCCCAACTGATCCGCGTCGATTGCTCCGGCGTGCCTCCGCCGCGCCAATGCGTCTCCAGGCTCACCGCCTCGTGGTAGCCGATCTGCTTGAGCGCCCGGAACTGCGCCGTCCAATCGATATACCCTTTGTCCACCGGCGCCCATACGATCTTGCCTTCCGCGTTCTTGATCGCGTTCTTGCAGTGGCAATGGTGGATGCGATCTTTCGGCAGCAGGTCCCAACCGGCGGGAAAAGCGTCAAGCTCGCCGCGCATCACGGCGTTGCCGGGGTCCCAATTGAGCGCCAGGTGCGGGGTTTTCACGGCGCCGAGCAGCCGCGCCGCCTCGCGCGCCGTCGCGGTGTTGCACTCGAACTCGTTTTCGAGCACCAGCAGAATGCCTTGCCTGCCCGCCGTCTCCGCCGCCGAGCGCAGCTTCTCGTCGATCGCGGCGCGGTAGGGAGTCACATCATCGAGCCGCCAGAAATCGAAGCACCGCACTTTGCCGGTGTTGAATTGCTTGGCTATGGCGATGCTCCGCTCCAGGACCTCATCCTGCTGCTTGAAGGTCGCCTCCGGGGCGTTAAAAGTGTCGCCCTTTGACCCGTACGGCGACTTGGGAGCTCCCGGCCAATCGGTCTTGAAGAGCGGACTGGCGATATCGGTCACGCGTAAATTGTATTTGGCCAGAATCTCCTGCGCACTGCCAACCTCGCCGGCATTCAGGTCACTGATGTTCTTGCCCCACATCGACCGCAGCTCGATCCAGCTCATGCCGAAATCGCGCGCCGCGACATGACAGGCGTGTTCGAAGTCCTGCGTAATCTCATCGTTAATCACCGAGATGTGAAATGCCGATTGCAATCTGCCTGCCCACCCGCGCATGGGAACCGCGGCGCAGGCCGCGCCAGCGGCCGCTGTCCGCACCAGAAAACTCCGTCTCGAGATGCTGCTCATGGCCTGCCTTTCCGCTGCGGCCACAACGCCGGAACGCCGACCGCGCCACTGCGGAGGCCCAAACCACGCCGTGCGCTTCGTCGAGCAGCAGAATGGCGCCGGCAAGGCCAAAACACGTTGGTTGCCACGATGGTTTGGACTCCCAACGAACCGTAAACGTCGTCCGCGGCGACTGTCAAGGCATGATTTCCCTCACGGGGCAGTTCGATCGGGCCGGAATCGAAACCGGAGAGAGCCGGCCCAAGACAATAAACCGGCCCATTCCGGACAGAATGGGCCGGTGGCCGGCGCGCGGCGTTTTCGGGTTTATTCCACGTCGGAAACTTTGCCGTCTTTGAAGGTGATCTTCATGTCTTTGTATTTGTAAATTTTCTTGGGACCCAGATCGACGACGGTTACGGGCTGGCCCAGCGTCGAGGTCACCTGATCGATGGTCTGACCGAGAGCGATGTTGACGGTTTGGGTGGGCGCCGGTGGCGGTGGTGCGGCGCCGGCGTCCGCGCCTGCAGCCGGCGCGTCCTGCGCCGCTTGCTGTTCCACTTGGTCCGCCTGGGCTAGTTGCTGATTGACCTCCGCGGCGCCGTTCTGCTCCGGCGGAGGCGCATTTTGCGCAAAGGCGGTCTGCACGGGCGGAGCCTTGGCCGAAGCCGGCGCCGCGGGCAGGCCACCCTGGCCCTGTTTGGCTTGCAGTTCCTGCATCCCCTGGTCAACGGTTTCGCGCAGATGGTTCTGCATCTCCTGCAAATCGGCTACGGCCACCGTAACCGTGGCCGCGCGCTGGCACTCGTTGCCGCCTTTGCTGGCCAGAACCACCAGGTTCACGTCGGTTTGGTTGTCTGCCGGCGGCGGACCCGAAAACTGCAGCACGTCGCCATCGCTCAGGGCGCATTCTGCGCCGTTCGCGTCTGTCACGTCGAGCGCATTGCCGGCGACAAAGACGTGCGGCCGTCCGTCGCCCAGCATTCTGGCGATGCCGCTAGAGCCCGGATCCGGGTCCTGCCCTTGGGTGTTCTGCTGGGCCTCGGAATTTTCGAGCGCGATTTCGGCCTTGACTTCATCGGCAATTTGCGCCTTGATATCCGCCGTCAACAGCGCCTGCCCGGCGCCCGCGGCGGCGGCAGCAGCCTGCAGGTTCGCCTCCTGCTGCGCCGCATACGCGGCTTGCAGCTCTTGCGAAATCAAATAGTCGGTCAACCAAAAT
The DNA here is from genome assembly GCA_030040395.1 of Acidobacteriaceae bacterium. Lineage (GTDB taxonomy): Bacteria > Acidobacteriota > Terriglobia > Terriglobales > Acidobacteriaceae > Telmatobacter. The sequence continues at coordinate 1,075 of JASHTU010000007.1, read as the reverse complement.
GCGGGACCCGCGTAGACGGGGTACGGCGCAAAGTAGAAGCCGTAATACCCATACCAGGGATTCCCGGCCCAGCCCCAGCCGAAGGCGACCGGCGTATACCAGGGGTTATAGGCCCACCCATAAAATGCCGGCGGGTAGTAATAGGCCGGAGCATACACATTGACGAAGGCTCCGTGGTAGTAATAGCCGCGATAGTAGCGGGGGTACTCGCGGCCGTGCCAGTAGTAGGAGCGCCGGGCGAAATCATGCCCGTGAAAGGCGTAGCGGCGCTCGATGTAGCCGCGGCGCCCGCGCTCGGCGACCAGCCGGGAGTGGTCGGCTCGCTCCACCGAGACGCGCCGGCCACCATCAAGGCCATGATGGATGTCCATGCCGCGCCGCGCGTCATGCACATCGCTGATTCTGCCGTCGGCGCGCCGGGTCACCGCGCCGTTCCTGGTTTCCACAGTTCGGCTTCCCCGTGGCGCGATGTTCCCAGTTGCGGTTCGATTACCGGCGCCCGGCCTGCTGTTTCCCGCTGCCATCGGCGAACGACTTGCGCCGCCGGTGGTCATGGGATGGGATCCACCGGTGGTTGTCGTCGTGCGGCCGCTTGGATTGCTGGTGGTGGGGCCGCTATGGCCATTGGCTGTCGGTCCTGTATGTGTGGTGGTGGGGCCACTATGTCCGGCAGACGTTGACGTGCCGTGCGCGGCGCCGCCAGTGGCCGGTTTTGCGGCAGTAGCGGGCTTGGACGGCGTGCTTGGCTTGGAAGTGGTTTTCTGAGTGGAAGCAAAGGCGGCTGCACTCGCAAATCCGCACACAAGCAGCGCAACGGCTACCAGGGAAAGAGAATTTTTATACCGGAAATTGACCCGATGCATCCGATTCTCCAATCTTTCGCTCATCTTCCGCTTCAGCGAGAAGGGTGGTTCATTGAAATTCCGGGGTTACTGGACGTCGGAAACCTTGCCGTTGACAAAGGTCACCTTCATGTCGGGATAGACAAGAATTTCCTTGTTCGAAAGCTTGATATCTTTGGAGGGCTGGCCCCAAGTGGCGATGACCACATCCCTGGTTTGTCCGACGGAGATAG
>JASHTU010000109.1 GCA_030040395.1 Acidobacteriaceae bacterium | reverse complement strand
GTGTAGCGGCCATCCTTCCATCCCGGATCCGATTTCACCGCGTCCATGTCGGTGCGGTAGAGCAACAGATCGCGGCTGTCGGGTCGCGGTGAGCCGACGATGGGGATCGCCTCATCCATGAAGTTCGGATAATCGACCATCCATTCGAAGCTCTGGATGCCGCCCATGGAGATGCCTATCACTGCGTGCAGGTGAGTCAGATGGAGGGTCTCCGTCACCAGGCGGTACTCTGAGTTCACCATGTCCTGGATGGTCAAGGCGGGGAAATCGGGACCGTGCTGCGTGGCGGAGTTGGAAGGCGAGGACGAGACGCCGTCGCCCAGCGCGTCGACGGCGATCACGAAGTATTTTGCCGGATCGACTAACCCATTTGCGCCAATGGAATCGGCCAGGTTCGCGCTCGTACCGGAAAACCAGGTCGGAAAGAGCACGGCGTTCGAGCGCTGTTCGTTGAGTTTGCCCCATATCCGGTAGCCCAGGCGGCAATTTTCGATCTCCTGCCCGCTCGTGAGCTTGCAGACGCCCAACTCGGCGAGCTGCTGGCTCCCGTCAGCCGTGGGCTGCGGCGTCTGGCCGGCGCTTCCCGTTGCGCTCGCCGCGGTCACAGCCACAAAAGTCGTAAGCACGAACAAAAACACCGGTCTTCTCATACCCATGAGAGTGTACACGCCCCATAAGCTGCGCGACGGCGTCGAAGTCGCCAGACCAGGCCATCCGCTGTGGGAGGGCCCTGCACAGAATCACTACCCCGGCTGCCCTTGGATTCTGTTCTATCCGGCAAATGACCTACTTCAGACGGCGAACACCCGGCACGCGACCGAATGCTGTGTCGAACGTGATGACCTCGCCGGCGCCGGACCCGAAGGAAATCTCTGCGATTAAGTGGTCGGCGAAGCCGGCCGCGCCTTTGCGGGAGGCCTCCAAAGCTTTCCAGGCAACGGGCGCCGACTCCACGGTCACACTCCTCGTCTGGAGAAGACCCTCGATTGTGTCCAGAACTTTTCCCCTGTCCCATCTGCTGCGAAGCACCCACGACAGTTCAGCCAGCACCAGGAGCGGAACGAATACTCCACCCGCCGAACGCGCTTCCGCAAGCGCTGCACGAGCTTTTCGGGCTTGCGCCGGCTCGTCGTTGAGGAACGCCCGGGTCCACACGTTGGTATCGGCTGCCAGCATTACCACCGTCGCCGCGCCTTGGCCGCATCCATCTCCTCAAAGGTCATTAGGCCACCGCTTTGAACGCCTTGATCGGCCATCTTCCAGAGGTCTTCGAGATCATACAGCACAGGTTCGACCTTAACGGCGCCACTGGCGAAAATACTGAAACGTATCCGGCTTCCCCTTTGGATTCCAAGGCGTTTCCGCAACTCTCTGGGCAACGTTACTTGGCCTTTGGAGGTGACAGTCGCTTCCACGGTAGTCGCTGTTTTTTCAGTACCTGAAGCCATAATTCACTCTCCTTACATCATAGCGCCAATCTCCTTACTCTCAGGCCCCCCGCAAATTACGCAACCTCCTCTTCGCCGGCGCTCTCTGGCAAGAACAGCTCCAGGTACATTGCATTCATGCGATTGGCCTGGATTGACTCCTAGCCGCATCAAGCCGGTAACTCCCGGCGTCTAATATCAATAGCAATGTCGGACACGCTCTATCTCAGTCTCTGGTATCCCAACCTGCGTTTGGCGGCCCTCCCTGACAAGCTGACGGCGGTTCTGGGGGCCTTTGCCGCCCATGGCGGCGAGCGTGGCGTCTATGCGGCTACGGTATGGCCGATCAGCTGGGGTGAGGCTCCGGTCTTCCAACGGGTTTGGGGTCGTGCGACAACTGGAGTTGAGCCACGCCAGGCCGTGGAAGAGGCCATCGAGCTGCTGCACGACGACTACGCTTACGAATTTCAGATCGGCTGGAGCCTGTGGGAGCTCGAAGGCGGCCCCGCCGCACCTTCAACTCGCCAGTCTTCCGCCGGAGTCACTGGGAATCAGAGCGATGCGGCGCAGCTTGACCCGCGTTGGGTGCGCGCCACGCGGCTGGTGCGCGTGACCGGCTTCGGCCCGCTCTTTGATGAGGGCGCGTATGAACAGGAGGGCCACATCCGCGTGGACTTCGGCGCCGATGCCCCGTTTCTCGAAGAAGAAGCCGAGCTTGACCCCACGGGCGCGCGCCATATTGAGGAAAACGTACGCCAGCTCGTCGCACTTGCCCGAGCCGCGGAGAAGGACTCGGGCGCAACCGCGCGGCTCCTGTGGAGCGAGCTTGGCGAAAGTCTGGCTCAGCGGCTGGCGGCGCGCCTGGGAATGGGAAACTGACCATGCGCCTCACCATCGAGCGAATCCGCACCATGGTCCTCGCGGCGGGAATTCTGCTGGTGGTCGCCTTGGGCGTGTTTCTGGTCGTTGGCCGTTGGCGCATGCCATTCAACCGCCGCGACCTTCCCAAGCGCCTGGGCGTCAACATCCAGGAAGAGGCCAACGGCGTGACTTACACGCAGGCTCATGCCGGTCATACGCTGTTCAAAATTCACGCCTCGCGGGTAACCGAGCTCCGCAATAACCAGGCGCGCCTGCACGACGTCCAAATCGAGCTCTACGGAGCCGACGGCGGCAACGTTGACCGCATCGCCGGCAGCGATTTCGACTACGACCAAGAAATGGGAACAGCTACCGCCCTCGGGCATGTGGAGATCACCATCATGCGTCCCGGAAAAACGCCGGCGCTGACGGCAAAATCCTCCGCGACGCCGAAACCGGCCGCTCCGGGGAGTCTGGTGGGCGCGTCTGCGGCAAAGAGCGAAATTCACGTAGAGACCAGCGGGGTGGTCTTTCATCAGAAAACCGGGCTGCTGACGACCACCCAACCCGTCAATTTCTCCACCAGGGAGGCCTCGGGCAGCGCCATCGGCGCCACTTACAACTCTCAGCAGGGCTTCCTCGTGCTCGATCGCGCCGTGGAGTTGACCACGCAGCAGAGCAATAGTCCTGTGCGGATTCATGCCGCACACGCCGAGTTTGAGCGCGATGCGCAAATCTGCCGCCTGCGCGCCGCCACGGCCGATTACCGCGGCGGGCAAGCCAGCGCCGCGCAGGCCAAAATTCTCTTTCGGGACGACGGCACAATGGCGCGCCTCGATGCGGCAGGGGGTCTCGCCATCACCACGGCGACCGGCGGTCACCTGGCCGCGCCCACAGGCTCCGTAGAATTCAACGCGAAAAACAAGCCGCACCACGGAGATCTCGAGGGCGGAGTAATCCTGCGTTCGGTCAGCGACGGCCGCACCACGGAGGGAAGCGCCCCGTCGGCGGCTCTCGAATTCAACGCCCAGGGCGAGTTACGCCATGCGCATCTGCAGCGTGACGTGGAGATGCAAAGTGAATTCGAGGCGCCATCCGCATCGGGCGGCCAAACCCCTCCCGTGCGCGTGATGCGCACTTGGCGGTCGCTTGTGGCCGACATCGATTTCCGCGACGTGGGTCAAGGTAAAGTTGAGCCGGCCACCATTCGGGGCTCAGGCGGCGTCGTGGTCACCAGCGAAACCGCGCGCAGCGGAGCCTCTCCCGCGCCCACGCGCCTGGCTGCCGACGAAGTGACCGGCGAATTCGGCCCGGCGTCGGCGCTCTCAGCCGTTACCGGAACCGGTCACGCCGGCATTGAAGACACCACGCCCACCGGCGACCGGCAGTCCGCAACCGGCGACCGCCTACAGGCGTATTTTGCTCCGCGTCTTGCCTCGCCGGGTGCGCCAGCCGGTTCTGCACCGCCCGCAGCCAACCCTCGCGCAGGCTCCGCCGGGGAGCCCGAGCGCGGCGCAACCACACCGGCCGAGGCGGAAGAGGTGCAATCCGCCGTTCTCGAAGGCCACGTGGTTCTCATCCGCCAGCCCGCTGCAAAGCCTGGAGCCGAGCCGCAACCGCTGCTCCGCGCCTCCGCGGGAAAGGCTGTTTATCAAAGCGCCGGTCAGTGGCTGCGTCTCACGGTGAATCCCCGCGTCGAAGACGGCGGCATGGATCTGACCGCGGAACGAGTCGAAGTTTCGCGTCAATCCGGAGCGGCCTTCGCCTACGGAAGCGTCAAGGCCACCTGGATGGGCGAAGCCCCCGGCGCGCCCAACGCGCGAACCGGGAATGCCGGCGGGCCGGCGATCGTCCTGGGCGGCAAGGGCCCGGCGCACGTGATCGCCGCCGAGTCGCAATTCAATCAAGCCTCCGGCGAAGCTGCCTTCCGCGGTCACGCTCGCCTTTGGCAGCAGGCCAACTCCGTCTCCGCGCCCCTGATCGTCATCGACCGCCAGAAGCAGACGCTGGTCGCACGCAGCTCGAATCCCGCTGAGCCGGTCCGGGCGGTGCTCGTGAGCGCAACCGCCACGCCCGGGGAAAGCTCATCCCGCGAGCAGCCGGGCCCCGGCGCCGCCGGCGCTTCCGCGCCGTCCAGCGTGATTCGCGTCAGTGGCGGCGACCTTTGGTACTCCGGCGTCGAGCATCGAGCCGTGATGCGCGCCGGATCGCTGCCCAACGTGATCGCCGATTCCGGCGGCGTGCAGTCGGTCTCAACCCAGGTGGAGCTGTTTCTCCAGTCCGGCTCC
>JASHTU010000108.1 GCA_030040395.1 Acidobacteriaceae bacterium | reverse complement strand
GGCGCTCAGGCGCGGAGCCGGGCAAGCCCTTCTTGCGCGAGCTCGGCAACCGCCTTGGCCAAGGTTGGCGAAGCGTTCAGGGATTCGGGGCGCTCGAGTTTTATGCCTAGCCGGGCGGCGTGGCCGCGAAAGAGACGATCGACGTCGTAGAGGATTTCGACGTGGTCGCAGAGAAATCCAATCGGATGAAGAATCAGGAATTTACATTCAGTTTTCGCGATGGAATCTAAGGTCTCCTCCACGCTCGGACCGAGCCATGGGCCGCCGCTCGCGCCTTGGCTTTGGAAGGCAAACCACCAGCGCGGGATGCCGGAAAAGTGCGCCGCGACCAGCTCGGCGGTGTGACGAGCCTCGTCGGCATAGGGATCGGCGCCTTCGCCGGGCCAAAGGCGAGGCTGGGCGGCGGATTCGGGCGAGGGCGGCTGGACGGTGCGGGTGGGAACGCTGTGGGCAGTGAAAAGCACGGGAACGGGATGACCGGCTTCCGCGCTGAGCTTTTGCCACGCGGGCCGAAGCCGCTCGGCAAAGGCGTCGGCGAGGAGAGGATGCCGGGCCCAGCCTTCGGTAAAGTCGATACGCAGGCCCGCGGCCTCCGCCTGCACCGCGCGCCTGTAGAGCCCCACGCTGGTGCGCGAATTCTGCGGGGCCATGCAGATGACCGCGGCTGCTTCCACGCCGTCGGCGCACATGCGGCGGACTACTTCGGGGATGTAGGGACGCCAGTTTCGCATGCCGACGTACACCGGAACCGGATCTCGCCCGCCGGCGAGCTCGGCTTCGGCAAGCTCCGCTTGAATGAGGCGGGCCTGCTCCATAGTAATTTCAGTGAGCGGACTGCGGCCGATGAGGGCGTAGCGATGCTGGATTTCTTCGATGACCGGTTGGGGGATGGGGCGGCCGCTGACCACGTTACGCAGATACTCGGGAATCTGGTCGACAGACTCTGGGGCTCCGTGGGCAAGCAGAAGAACGGCCTGTTTAGCCATGGGCCGCCTCCTGGGCTTGCTGCAGGCTGAACTCGCGGACCATGCGCACCACAGCCTGCACGTTTTCCACGGGAGTGCCGGGGACGATGCCGTGGCCGAGATTGAAGATGTGGCCGGGACGGCGTTGGGCGGCGCGCAGAATTTCCCGGACGCGCTGTTCGAGAATTTCGAGCGGAGCAAAGAGGGTAATGGGATCGAGGTTGCCCTGCACGGCGTGAGCGTGGCCGACGGCGCGCCAGCCCTCGTCGAGCGGCTGACGCCAATCGAGGCCGATGACGTCGGCGCCGGTGGCGGCCATGGTCTCGAGAAGGCCCGCGGTTTCCACGCCGAAGTAGATGACCGGCACGCCCATCTGCTGGACGGCGCGGACCAGGCGCGTGGAGGCGTCGAAGACGTACTCGCGATAGTCAGCGAGCGAGAGGGAGCCCACCCAACTGTCGAAGATCTGGATGACTTCAGCGCCGGCCTGTACCTGCAGCCGGCAGTACGCAGTGAGCACGGCGACGAGCTTGTCGAGAAGACCGCGCCACGCCAGAGGATCGCAATACATGAGCTGCTTGGTGTGGATGTAATTGCGCGAGCCGCCGCCCTCGATCATGTAGCTGGCCAGGGTATAGGGAGAGCCGCAGAAGCCGATGACGCCGAGGCGGTCGCGGAAATGGGCCGCCACTTTTTCAATGGCGAGGCCGACGTACTCGAGGGCCGCGGTGCGGTCGGTGCGCAGGGCGCGAACGTCTTCCGCGGTGCGGATGGGGCGATGGACGACGGGTCCTTCGCCGGCCTGGAAATCGAAGTCGAGGCCCATAGGTTCGAGGGGCAAGAGGAGGTCGGCGAAGATAATGGCCGCGTCGACATCGAGCTTTTCCGCCGCGGTGATGGTGACTTCGGCGGCGAGCTCGGGTTGTTTGCAGATTTCGACCAGAGTGTGGTGTTTGCGGACGTCGCGGTACTCCTGCATGTAGCGGCCGGCCTGACGGAGAAACCAGACCGGGGTGCGATCGACGGGTTGGCGCAAGCAGGCGCGCAGAAAACGGTTGCCGCCGAGAAGATGGGCGCCCAGGTCAGGGGTCTGATGAAGCGGGTTCATACCATGTCGATTTTAGCGGGCTGCGATGGGGTTCACGCGAGCAAAAGGCGGAGCGCCAGCGATGGTCTACGACGCCATGCCCAAGCCCACGAGATTGGCGGCGGCGATGATGATGAGCATGCCGGCCCAGAGCAGGCGCACGGGACGGCTGCCCACGCCGATCCACTCGCCCAGCGCGAGGCCCACGATGCCGCCGAAGAGCACATAGCCGCTCATGTGGAGCATCCAGTTGACGTAAGCGAGACGGGAGGGAATGTTGGCCGCGCCCCAGGCGTAGAAGAAGAACTGCAGGTACCACATGATGCCGCCGGCTGCGGCCATGGCGCCGTTTTTGACGAGCGTGGTTTGCGGCTGCGCGAGATCGTTGGTGAGCGAGATCTCTTTTTTGAAGGCGAGGCGAACGAAGCAATAAGCGAAATTGACGACGGCGCCGCCGCCCATGATGAGAACGTAGCTAGGGAGGGCGGCGTAGAGGGAGTTGACGCCCAGATGGCGCGCGGAAGCGGCGATGGGCGTGGCGGCGTCAATGGCGAACGACATGCCGGAGGAGAAGATGCCGCAGAGCACCGCGAGCAGAAGACCGAGCTTGAGGTTGAACTCCTGAACCTCGCTGCCGAGTTGGATTTCCTTTTGGTGGCCGGCGTAGGAGACGGTGGCGACGCCGGCGAGAGCCACCACGACGCCCAACATGTTCCAGAGGCCGCTGCGGCTCAGGAAGAGGGCAGCGTACTGGCCGTGCATCAGCGGCGGCACGAGGGTGCCTACTACGAGCGTGATGCCGATGGCGACGCCGATGCCCAGCGACATACCGAGATGGCGCATGGTGAGGCCGTAGCTCACGTTGCCGACGCCCCACATGGCGCCGAAGAGGGCGACTTTCCACATGAGGCCGGGGCTTAAGGCCGCATAGAAGGCGTGAAAATTGGGCAGCAAATAAAGGCCGACGCCGATGGGCAGCAGAATCCAGGAAAAAAGGCCGGCCACCGCCCAGGTGGTTTCCCACGACCATTTTCTGACTTTTTCAATGGGCGCGTAGAAGGAAGCCGCGCAGGCCGCGCCGACCATGTGCCAACCGATTCCCGCAACGACGCTCATGCTTTGTTCGCAGTCGGACTAGGCGCCAGAGAGCGGTCAGGCGACGCGCTCGAAGGGCTGGATTTTGGGGCGTTCAACTCAGGAGGCATTTTGTATCGCGGCCTCATCAATATAACACCTGACTCGACCGGGCCGCGTCATGCTTCACAATTACACTTTTCTCATGGGGCTCCACCTGTACGCCGCGACCACAAGCCAGGGTAAGCTGCGCGATTTTCGTACTGCGGCGCAGGCGTATTCGGTGCGGATCGATGGGCTGCCTCGGATAGAGGAGATCGCCGCGCCCGAGGAAAACGGCGCCACGTTTGAGGCCAACGCCATGGCGAAAGCGGTCTATTACTCGCGCTACGTGCCGGGAGCGCTGGTGTTGGCGGACGACTCGGGGCTCGAGGTGGATGCGCTTTCGGGCGCGCCGGGGGTGCGCTCGGCGCGCTTTGCCGCCGATGCGGGGCTGGTGGATTCGCCCGACGCCAACGATAACACCGACGTGTGGAATAACATGCTGCTCTTGCAGCGGTTGGCTGGCGTGCCCGCGCCGCTGCGCACGGCGCGCTATCGCTGCGTGCTGGCGTGCGCGCGGGGTGGGGCGCTCTATCAGACCGCCGAAGGATCGGTAGAGGGCATGATTCTGGAAGCACCGCGAGGGACGGGCGGGTTCGGGTACGATCCGCTGTTCTATTTGCCGCAGCTTGACCGCACCATGGCGGAGATCGATTTGGAGACCAAGCTCATGCTGAGTCATCGCGGGCGGGCGATTGCGGCGCTGCTGCCGATGCTGGACAAGTAGTGTTGCCGCGGGCGCCGGACCTCAAGCCCGTCCTTGTCAGCGGTTACAGAGCCGAAGTAGGATACAGCCAGCATCCGCGAAGATCGCTTGGAGAGTCCAGACTCTGAGAGCTGATCGTAAAGGCGCACCATGCCTGAACCGAAAAAGACGCGCGACTCCTCCAGCCGCGTCCAGATCACCGTGGCCCTGATCGGATTGCTCGGGGTTGTCGCCACTGCCCTGATTTCGAACTGGAACAATATCTTTCCCAGGAGAACCGCCGCGCTAGCGACTTCGGTTGCTCCCTCGACAACGTCCGCATCGGAATCGGCAAAAAGGATCGAACGACCCCCTCAGGGTGCAGAACCGCCGGAGCAGGATTCGGAACACCGGGTGCACTCCAACGGTCGCATGGTGATTCGGGCCACCTACCTCTATGATCTGGATAGCGGCGTGGAACAAGACGCGGGCGCCGATTTCTGGTGGGAGCACGAAACAATGAAGACGTGGTTCCTGACGCCACAGAACGGCGCCGCCTTTTATGTTGTCGGCCCGGTTAAGTTCGAATCGGTGAAATGGTCCGACATGGAACACTTTCCTTACTCGACAGAAAAAATCAACGCCACAGAGGGGGCAGCCAACCGCATTCCCGCGGGCACGGTGGTTGCGTATAGGACCCACAAGGGCCGGCTGGGAAAACTCATCGTCGATGATTACGGGTTCAATCTCGCCATCCGCTGGCGCACATACGATTAGTGCATGCAGTTGCAATGATTTGGCATCTGCGCCCGCCGCGCCTTGACGATACCTGGACGTGTTCCGAATAATGCAGTTGTAGCAAGTAGAGGAACGTCGTCTCTTAATACGAAACAAAACTGAATCGGATCGCCAGCGCAAGGAGCCCACATTTTGATGGCCACAGCTCAACCACCGGCCGCGCCTCCACAAAGGTATGAGGTTCGCCGCGGCGTACAGCCATTGCGCGCCGGCGAGGGAACCAGCTTTATCTGGCGCAAGCTGCACTCGCTTTCGGGCATCGTTCCGATCGGCGCTTTCCTCCTTGAGCACATCATTTCGAACTGGGAGGCGGTGAAGGGGCCGGCTGCCTACGGCGACCAGGTGCGGTTCTTGAACAGCCTGCCGCTGGTGCGGGTGCTGGAGTGGGTGTTCATCTTTTTGCCGCTTCTCTATCACGGCATTTACGGTGTGTACATCTGGCTGCGCGGCAAGGCGAACTTGGTCTATTATCCGTGGTCCGGCAACTGGATGTACGTGGCGCAGCGCTACACGGGACTGTTTGCTTTTGTGTATATCGGCTATCACGTGGCGACGCAGAGGTTTATGGGCGTGGATTTGCCCAATCATCCGGCGGCGGCGTTCTGGAAGGTGCAGCATGAGCTGGCGAACCCGTGGATCCTGACCTTTTACGTGGTGGCGATGATCGCGGTGTGCTGGCATTTTGCCTACGGCGTGTGGCTGTTTGCGGCAAAGTGGGGGATTACGCCGGGC
>JASHTU010000006.1 GCA_030040395.1 Acidobacteriaceae bacterium | reverse complement strand
CAATAAAGAGCTGATACCGGCCATCGAACGCAAGTATCGCGCCATCGGTGAGGGGTGGGCGCGGGCGACTTTTGGCGGATCGACGGGTGGATGGGAGGCGTTTGCAAGCCAGGTTTTTTATCCCGATATGTACAACGGCGCCTACGTCGCCTGCCCCGATCCGGTGGACTTTCACGCCTACCAAGACGTCGATCTCTACGGCGACACGAACGCCTTTGTCCGCAAAGGTGATTTCGCCACCATGCCCATCGCCGCCGACCGCAGACCCGACGGAACCATCATCGCGCTTACCGGGGCCGAGTACGCCTATGAGTATGTACTGGGAACGCACGGACGATCGACCGAGCAGTGGGACATCTGGCAGGCAGTTTTTTCGCCTGCCGGCCCGGAGGGCTATCCCGCCGAGGCGATCGACCCCCTGAGCGGAGCCATCGACAAGAACATCGTTTCGTATTGGCGCGATCACTACGATCTGACGGCGATCCTGAAACGCGACTGGCCCACGCTGGGGCCAAAACTCGAAGGTAAGCTCCACTTCACGGTCGGCGACGGCGATACGTATTTCCTGAATAACGCCGTGCACCTCTTAGAGACGCAACTCAAAGCCACGCGGAACCCGCACTCCGACGCCACCTTTCAATACGGGCCGCGCATGCCGCACTGCTACACCGGAGGACCGAAAGAGTACACCATGCAAGAGAACAACGGCGACTGGACGCAGCGCGTGCTGCCGCCAATGGTGGAGCACATACTGGCCACCGCCCCCAAAGGCGCCGATGTCAGCTCGTGGAGATATTGATGCGGAGGCGGCCATCGATGCCGATTCGAACACTGCGTTAGCCGTGCTGACCGGACCATCAACCGGCTCAACCTTGTCTGGCGATTGCTTTGACAGAAACGGTATCCTGACCCCAGAAAGGGGGCGCAGCCGTTGATGATCGAGTTGGGCAGAGCGCTTGTGGCCCTGGGGTTGCTGATTGCCTGCATCGGCGTCGTGCTGCTCTTTACCGGGCGCATGGGGCTGCCGCTGGGCCGGTTGCCGGGCGATATCATTTACCGGGGTAAGCACACCTCCGTCTTCATTCCGGTGGGAACCTGCATTTTGATCAGCGTGGTGTTGTCCATCCTGTTTTATCTGGCCTCGCGCTTTCATCGCTAGAGCCATCCGTTCGGCCTCCGCGAATCAGATGAAATGCGAATGGTGAAAAACGTGTCTGCCGCACTCGCGCCTTCCGAGTTGACCTCCATCAGCGGCGCCGTCCTGGTGCTGATCCAATTCGACGTGTGTGAGGAACTCCGCCTCGATCTGCTGCAGCAGGCGATTAATGCCCGCACCGTGCGCCAGCCACGGATGAAGCACTCGGTTCCGGCCTATGTGCGTTACCAAAGGCCGCCCGTGCTCGAGCCCCTGGAGCCGCTGCTGCTGGAGAGCGGCGAGCGGCTGGAAGGTGAAATCAAGTATTACGACTACGGCGTGGTGAGCGTCATTTTCCAGCTCGCCTTCGCCGGCGATTGGGAGAGCCTGGAACAACTGGCCAGCCGCTGGGTGTGGGACTTCGATTTTGCTGCGCGCGTGGAGCCGATCGTGCGCCAGAAGCTGGAACGGGCCGCCGCGGCGATGGTGAACCCGTATGCCCGATGGCTCAGCGAAGACTACCTCATCTTCCACGTGCGCACCGAGGCGGGCGGACCCTCGGCCGCCGAGCTGATGCGCAGGCGCGGCGTCGAGATCGCGCAGGTGGTGCGCGGCGACCGCCTGCCCTTGTCGGAGGGCGAGTGCGCGGAGGTGTTGCAATCGCGCATTTCCTACTACCAGAGCGACGTCGCGGTCATCGGCTGGAACGCCGCTTTTCTTTATGACAGCGATGCCGGAGCCGAAGCCGCGATTCAGCTGCTCGAATACGCCAACTCGCAGCTCCTCGAGTTTCGCCATTACGACGAGCTGCTCAGCGAGATCCTCGATGGCGTCTATCACTTGCTAGAGCGGAGGAAGGGCGCTCTGCCACGCTGGCGAATGGCGCGGTCCGCAACCCGGCTGCACACCGTGCTGTTGGAGATCGGGGAGCTGACGGAGCGCGCCGACAACGCCATCAAGTTCCTCAGCGACATGTTTGCCGCCCGGCTCTATCGGCTGGCTGCGGCAAAAGTTGGCGTACCCGATTACAAGGACCTCGTGGCGCAGAAACTCAAGACGGCCGACGATCTTTACCACTACATGATCGAGCAGTTCAACCAGGCGCGCGGATTTTTTCTGGAAACCATCGTGGTGCTGATTCTGCTCATCGAGCTGTTCTACCTCTTCCGCGGGCGGGCGTTTTGAGCTATTGTTTTTCTCCAGACCTTTCCCTCTCGAACCCGCTGCCGGCTGGGAACGGTTCCCCTGCCAATTCCGGGGGTCGCTTTCGGCTCCAGGAGTCGCGGGCGGCGCGGCTATGGTTATGAAGTGGGGAACTGAAGTTGCGGATTGGAGTTGAAATGCAGCGAGAGTTTCCTTCGGCGCCGGTGTTAGCCGTGGGAGCGGTGGTGGTGGATGAGGGCCGGGTTCTGCTGGTGCGGCGGGGCGCTGAGCCGCTCAAAGGCCACTGGACGATTCCTGGAGGCGTTCTCGAGTTGGGCGAGTCGCTGGCCCAGGGTGTTGCGCGCGAGGCGCGCGAGGAAACCGGGTTGGACGTCAAACCACTCGAACTCCTCGAACTTATCGATCGTATCCATCGCGAAGGAGAGCGCATCCAATTTCATTACGTGATTGCCGACTTTCTGTGCCGGGTCACGGGCGGCGTACTCAAGGCGGGTTCCGATGCGGTCGCGGTGCGCTGGGTGGAGCGGGCCGAATGGAACAGCCATAGCGCTCTGGGAGTGGACCCGATTACCGTGCGGGTGATGGAAAAGGGGTGGCATAGGGCGCGGGAGTTGAGGCCAGAGGAACGATGAAACTCATGAGAGGGTTACTTTCCGTGGTGGGCCTACTGGTCGCCATCGCAGCCATCGGTTTCTGGATGCGGCCGTTGAGATGCTTCGATGAGTTGACCTATTTGGAGGAGGCGTTTGCGGGAATTCAAAACCATGATGCGAGGGTTGACGGCTACCGCATGCATTATGAGACGGCGGGTCCGGCGACTGGCCAGCCTGTGGTCCTGATTCATGGACTGGGCGGCAGGGCCGAGGATTGGAGGGCGTTGGCGCCGTATTTTGTCAAGGCCGGCTATCGCGTCTATATGCCGGACCTGATCGGCTATGGCCGCAGCGCACAGCCCAAGAATTTTTCCTACTCGGTGCGCGATGAGGCGGCCATGGTGGTCGATTTCCTGACCGATATGGGCCTCCAACGCGTGGACCTGGCCGGATGGTCAATGGGCGGATGGGTAGCTCAGCTCATCGCCGCGACGCATCCGGAGCGGGTGAAGCGGCTCATGTTGTTCGATTCGGCGGGACTCTTCGTCCATCCGGCCTGGGACTTGACCCTCTTTACTCCCTCCACGCCGGCGCAGCTTGAGCGCCTGAACGAGCTTCTTATGCCTGATCCGCCGCGGATTCCCGGGTTCATCACCGCGGATATTCTCCGCGTCACGAAAGAGAGCGGATGGGTGATCAACCGGGCCATGGCGCAGATGCTCACCGCCCGCGATGTGACGGACAACCTGCTGCCCCAGCTCAAAATGCCGGTTCTGCTGGTATGGGGCTCGGATGACCAGATCATTCCCGTCGAGCAAGGCGAAAGGATGCATCGGTTGGTTCCGCAATCCAAACTCGATGTTATTCCCCGATGCGGTCACTTGGCGCCCTTGCAATGCACCCGGACCATGGGCCCGGAGGTGCTCAAGTTCATCGAAGACACGCCGGCCTTTCGAGGAACGGCGCCCGCGGTGACGCTGCCCGAGACCGCGACGGCGCCGGGAGTTTCGGGGCCGGCGCCCGATTTTTCAATGAAGATGCCGCACCCCAACGGGCAGTCTCTGCTTGCCGGCGTCCTGCGCAAGCCCGCATCCGTGACGAAGTAGCCGGCGACGTTGCATTCGGTCGCCGGCCCCCACCGCGAGTCCTGTTGTCTACAACGGCGAAGACGTCCGGCTTACCAACAGCCATGGCGCCGATGGCAAGTGCGCCGACCGAAGCCGCGCGGGTTGCGACGCAGCGGGTAGCAACGCCGCTCACAACGATTGCCTCTTTGCTGGACACGGCCATTGAACTACCTGCTGTTGGGAGTTTAGTGCCGCCCAGCACACCCGTACTGCGACGGGCGATTACAGGCCAGGCAGTTCAAGGGTTCCCGCGGCGGCGATGGAAAAGCCGGATGCGGGCCGGCGCGGAGGTGTTCGAAACCGAACAGAGCGTTTCACGCGCGGACATCGCGCCGCCGCTACGCGCGCCGCAGCTTGTTGATATGGCTTATCTTGTCGTTGGAAGCTGAAATGCATGCGGAGTGAACACGGAGGCCGCAGTGTTACGGGATTTGATCTACGCAGTGCGCCAGTTGAAAGGGTCGCCAGGATTTTTGGTGGCGGCGGTGGCCACATTGGCGTTGGGCACGGGCGCAAACATCGCCATCTTCACGCTGGTGGATTCGATCCTGTTGCGCCCGCTGCCATTTCCTCAGCAGGAGCGGCTGATGCGGATTGAAGGCAGCCCAGGGGACGCCGGCGCAATCTTGTTCCCCAAGGGTTGGATTCGAGCGCTTGACCAGCACTCGGCCACCTTCGCGGCCATCAGTGGTTATGGTGGGAATACCGAGTCCAACGTGGGCGATGCGAACTCGTCGGAGCAGGTCTTCGGGGCGCAGGTGATGGCCAACGCCTTCGACGCGCTCGAGGCGACTCCGGCAGCGGGCCGGTTCTTTGCTCCAGACGACGCCATCGCCCGTCATGATTCGGTGGTGGTGCTCAGCTACGGGTTCTGGATGGAGCGCTTTGGGGGCAATCCCGCCGCGGTCGGCCAAACCATCCGCATCGATGGCGTCTCGCGCCGCGTTCTTGGGGTCATGCCTGCCGCAGTGCATTTCCCTTATGCGGACACGCAGTTTGTCATCCCGGTGACGTTCAAGGGCGACGACGCCACCGACGCGTGGAAGAACTTCAACATGCGCGC
>JASHTU010000107.1 GCA_030040395.1 Acidobacteriaceae bacterium | reverse complement strand
TCCAGCCGTCCTTGTTGTAGTCGAGCACCGCGATGCCCGTCGTCGGCGGCAGCTCTTGGTCCTCATACACGGGCTGCGTGGGGTACTTGCCCTCGCGTGGATTTACGTAGAGGAGCGGGGAAGGCCCGTCGCCGGTCACCGCCAGATCAACGGCGCGATCGTTGTTGAAGTCGGTTAGAATCGCCGCCGCCGTCTTTCCACTTCCACCCAATCCAGTCTCCGCGGTCTGCTCGGTAAAGGTCCCATTGCCGTTATTGCGCCACAACACGTTGGACTCTCCACCGGCCGTTTGCGGAGCGCCGGTGAGCAGCAGATCCAGATCTCCGTCGTGGTCATAGTCCACAAACGTGATTCCCGAAGGCCGGTTGCGCGGCGCCAGGCCCGCCTCCGCCGTCACGTCCTTGAACTTGCCGTGTCCCAAGTTATGAAAAAGCAACACGGCGTTCTCCAACGCCACCGCCAGGTCGTTCAGCCCATCGCCGTCGTAATCGCCCACGGCGCAGGCCACCCCATGTCCTGCCGCCTTCAGACCCATGGCCTGCGCGTCCAGCTCTTCATAGCTTCCGTCGCCACGATTGTGCAGCACGCGAATGGCCTGCGCGCCCGATTGCATCAGGACAAGATCCATGACCGGGTCCATTCGCCCCGAGCCGGTCGCGTCCATCATGCAGGCGCCGCCCGTGGTCGTGTAATCGAACCCGCCGTTTCCCGAAACCATCGGCTCCGCCAACAGCCGCACCGGAATCATCTTCCCCTCGATCGTTTCCGGCGCTTCGACTGCTGTGACCGTCGAGTAGTGTCCCTGTTCTCCGTAGGACAAGCCGATCGGCGCGCCGATCTTGGTGCTCGTCAAATGCTGGAAGCGCTTGAAATGTTCCCTGGCCTCCGGCGTGTGGCCGGCGCGTTGCAAAGACCGCGCCAGGCCGAACTCGGCCGATGCATGCAGGGGATCGATCGCGAGCACCTTCTCAAAGATCCCCACAGCCTCGTCGAACTGCCGCATCTCCGCGTAGCAAACGCCTTCAAAATAGAGTGAGTCCGCATCCCTGGGATTGATCGCGGCCGCACGTTGAAAACTGGCTAAGGCCGGCTCCAGTTCGTTGCCCGCTCGCTGCGCCAAGCCCAGGTTGTACCAGGCCTGGGCGCTGTCCGGATCGAGGGCAATACCCTCGCGAAGCGCTTGTTTGGCGTCGTTCAGCCTCTGCAGCGTGAGCAGTGCGATGCCTTCGTTGATGGCCGCCTGCGCCAGCTTGGGATCGGTTTTGAACGCGTCGCTAAAGGCTTCCAACGCGCGCTCGGTAAACTGCTGGCCCATCAGCGCCACGCCGCGGTTGTTCAGCCGCGCTGCTTCCGCGTTGTAATGCGTCTCCGCTCCCGCATTCGCAGCCCCCGCTGCAAAAAGCACAAGCAGCAAATACCCGCCAATTCTCACCCGCATCTTCCCCAGCTCTTTCCCCAGCGCCGCAGGGCCTTTGCCGTCCTGACAATCCGCGCAACCAACCAGTGTATGCGAATTGCCAAGGGGCGCATTTGTCCCGCAGGCGCCCTTGCGCCCTTCAGTCATGTTAAGCCTATGTCGGGGCGGACGCGACGCCGCAGCTCTGGGATTCCTTACGGCTTGTCCCTTGCCGGGCCGGTCGAATCGCGTATCACGAGTTGCGGCTCCACGGTAATTTCGTCGCGGGGCGGCATCGTGTTATGGATCCGGTCAAGAAGGCTCTGGGTAGCGATTCTGCCAATCTCTTCGAGCGGCTGGTTAATCGTGGTAAGGCGCGGCATGGTGAATGCGGCTACCTTGATGTTATCGAAGCCGATGACGGAAACATCCTCCGGGACGCGCAGTTTGACGTCCTGCAAAGCTCGGATGGCTCCCATCGCCGAGAAGTCGTTGAATGCAACCAACGCCGTGAACGGCTGATTGGTTGCCAGCAGTTGTTGCACCACGGGATAGCCGAGTTCAGGCGAAGTCATATCGCGATCGAGGCCGACAACGAGTTCGGGCTTTATTTCCAGCCCCAGTCTTTGCGCCACCTCCATCAATCCTTTCCAGCGCTCCTCCGAATCCGAACTGAACGGCTGCCCGCGCATGAAAGCAATCTCCCGGTGCCCCAGGGAGTAAAGGTGGTTCAGAACAAGCTCCGCGGCGTGATGGTGGTCGAGCAGAACGTTGGTCACGCCCTCGATGTGACGATGACCGGCTACAGCCACCACAGGCACTCCAAGCGGATGTTCCAGTTGTGTATCAAGCGCGATGATGCCCTGTGCGCCGCGCCCGATGAGCATGCGCGTGTACTCTTCGATAAGACTCTTCTTGTGCCGGTGATGTGCGGTGAAATAGAAGTAACCCGCCTTGATAAGTTGATCGCCGATTCCGCTCATCACCTGCGTGTGATAGCCGTCTCCCAACTCAGGAACCAGGATGCCGATGGTCAGCGTCCGTCGGCTGCGCAAGGAGCGCGCCAGCAGGTTTGGCTGGTAATTCAGTTGCTTGGCCGCGGCCTTGATGCGATCCCGGGTGGCTTGTGGGATCGACCGCCCTGGAACATTGTTGAGGACTACGGAAATGGTCGCTGGATTTAGCCCCAGGTGTTCAGCCAGTTGCTTCAAACTGGCTGGCTTATGAGTGGCCGGCCGGGCTTGATGGCCGCTTCGCCCACCGGTGCTGGGTTTGTTCATTGAGGCATCTCTACGCTTCGGTCGCTGTTGCCGCCACGTTAATTTTACCTTGATGGCAACGCTCATTCCACTCAAAAAACAGCGAAAATCCCCGCAAAAATCGCTTTTGCGGCGCTCTCATGATGCAAACTCCATACCCATCTTCGTTGCCCGCCGCCGGCCCCCGAGCTTTCACGAGCCTCGCCCCATCACCGCTTGCCAACCCGGCTTTGCTATGGCAGTTTGACCTGCGCCGGAAGCTGAACGGCTATTATCCCTTGTCCTTCCCGAACCGTGTAGAAGCGGTCGGCAGCCAGATGCGTGAGCGATTCCTTGGCCCCATCCGGCCAAAGGATTTCCGCGCGATCCAAAATGTCGTGGCTGCCCAATCCAAAATGTATGCGCAGGTCGTTCTGCGACAGGTAACTTCCGCCGCTACGCACTTCGCCAAGCTGCACCAGATCGCCCGCCGTCGCCCTGACCCGCGCATTCAACGCCGCGCGATTGCTCTTTACGCCTTCCAGTTGAAAGCTGATCCAATGGTTTCTCGGGCCGCCTACGGGGCGGAGAATCATGGGCTCGCCAACCAGGTTTTCCACCACGGCCTCAATTCTGCCGTCGTTAAACAGGTCCCCGAAGGCGACTCCGCGGCTCACTTGCGGGACCTGGATTGCCTCTCCCACTTGCCTGCTGACATTCCTGAAAGTTCCGTCGCGTTGATTCAGAAAAAGCAGTTTCGGCTCGCGAAATTTCGTTTGCAGGTGCAGATCGTCCACCTGCGGGTACACGTGCCCGGTGGCCAAGAAATAATCGTCCCAACCGCTGTTGGCAAAATCCACGAAGCCATCGCCCCACCCCACAGAACCTTGCGTTCCTCTCGCAATACCCGAAGCGATGGAGACATCGGTGAAATTCATACCCCCGTCGTTGCGATAAAGGGCGGCGTACTCCACGTCGAAATGCGAGATTAACAAGGACATGAGGCCAGTGTGCAGAAAGTCGCCCGCGGCGACTCCCATGTTGGCCTGCTCGACTCCATCCTCGTTGGCCGCGACACCGGCCAGCAACGCCACATCTTCGAAGTTCCCGGCGCCGTCGCCCTGGTAAAGGTAGTTCGCCTCGCCGTCATTGGCCACAAACAGATCCAGCTTGCCGTCATTGTTGAAGTCTGACCAGAGCGCGGTCAGGCCATAGCGGCCTTCCGGATCGTCAACCCCGGCCTTCTTCGACACATCGGTAAACGTTCCGTCGCCGTTGTTATGGTAAAGATTGTCGGGAAGCCCCTTCAGCCCGCGCGGGCCGCATTGCACATCGATTCCCATGTATTTGCATGAGGGAATCGAGCCGAACCTGGGCAGCTTGTCCAGGTGAAAATCAACATAATGGGAGACAAACAGATCCGCCCAACCGTCGCTGTCGTAGTCGCCGAACGCCGCTCCTGTCGCCCACCCGTGGTCGCCGCCTAGCCCGCTGCTTTTGGTTACATCGGTAAATGTCCCGTCGCCGTTGTTTCGGTAGAGCACCACTCCGTCGAGGCAGGTCACCAGCAAATCCGGCCGGCCGTCGTTGTTATAGTCTCCCACCGACGCGCCCATCGCCCAGCAGGGATAGCCGACTCCGGCCCGGTCGGTTACATCCGTGAAGGTGCCGTCCCGGTTGTTATGGAACAGAGCGCTCCGCGCCTTCACTCCGTGGAGCGCCATTTGCACGCTTTGCGCATTCGTAAAGTAGAGATCGGGCCAACCGTCGCCGTCGTAATCGATGATCGCCACTCCTCCGCTCATCGATTCCGCGATGAATCTTGCTTCGGGGCTGGATAAGTGCTCGAAATGAATGCCGGTTAGCCCCGTTATGTCGACTAACTTCGGATAGTTAGGCAGTGGGCTGGTGGCGCGCCGCTCCGCTTCCGCCTTTTGCCGCTCCGCGGCGGAAAGCGGAGTGGGTGTCCCCATTCCAGTCTGCGCCCCGGCTGCGCTGGCAAGATACAGGCCGCAAACGGCCATACGCCCTAAGCGCCAAACCGCGCGCCATTTCGAAGATGGATGCGCGCTGCTTCGTTTTCGGGAATCATTTTCCATCCTGATCGTCCGCGCGGATTTCTTTCGGCTGGATGAGCAGACCCTTATATACCGCGCGAAGTTTGTCTTTCATATCCTTATATTGCTTGTATAGCTCCACTTCACGCCGGGCGTCGTCTACCCGCCCCATCTTTCGATAGAGCGTGCTGAGACGATAGTGCGCGCTGGGATCGGTCGGCTCCAGCTTCACCGCGTCCTCGAGCAGCGGCAGGGCCTTCTGGTCCTCGTTCATCGCGATCAGCGTCTTGGCCAGCCCCAGCTTTGCGTCTGCGTCCCCCGGCTGTAACTCCGCCGCCTTCGAGTAATCCTGGTACGCCTGCTGCTCGTCTCCGTTCTGCGCGGCGATATCCGCCAGACTGAGAATCGCCTTCTCATCCTGGGGATTCTGCTGCAGGGCGATTCGATACTCCTCGACGGCCTCCTTTTTGATGGCCGGATCCGACGCCGTATTCAAAAGCTCGGCCAGTTCATAATGAACGCCCGGCAGCCGCGGATCAATGGCAATCGCCTTGCGATACTCGGCAATGGCGCGGTTAGTGTTGCCTTCCCTTATCGCCTCATGCGCCAATAACTGATGCATCTGCGCGGAATCCGGCCCCACCAGCGATAGCGTCAGCCGCGCCTCCGCAGTGAGATCGGAGTAAGTCCGATATTCCGCATAGAGCACCTCGAGACTATCGGGCGCCGCTTTCTTCAACTGCGCCAGCACCGCCGCGGCCCGGTCCAGTTCGCCCGTCTGGGTATACGATCCCACCAGCTCCAGTCCTACCTGGATTTTGAATTTACCGTCCGCGATCGACGGAAAAGCAGTCTCCAGATCCGCACGCCCCTCCTCCATCATCTGGGTGCGCAGTTCCGCGATTCCCAGGATGCCCTGAATCTTAGCCAGCGACGGCTGCTTTTTAACCGCGACGCGCAGGTGCGGAATGGCTTCGGCCGCTTTGCCTTGAAAGAACAACAGGACACCCAGGTTACCTTGCGTCTCGACGTCCTCGGGATCAATCGCCGCCGCCGCCTGCAGCTCGGGAATAGCCAGGTCGGGCCGATTCTCGCGCAGATACGTTTCCGCCTTGCGGCTGTGGGCGGCAAACTCCGCTTGCTTTCCGGCGCCCGCCTGCGCCAGGCACAGCCCGGCCGCTAGAAGCGGAATCGCGCATCCGAAGTATCCTGGAGCCCTGGAGTGCATACAAGTCGGAATTATAGAGAATACTGGCGCAATCGGCGCGCCGGCCTATTCAATCGCACGGACGGCGACGAATCGCCGCCTCTGTGATCGCTATGCGTTGGTTAAGTTAGAAGCTGCTGCGCGCGCTCCAGGCTCCGCCCGATCACGGGAACTCCTTATTCACGCTTAGCGTTGCCGTTTCGGCACCAATCTCACCACACATAGGTTCCCACCGACTCCGGAGGCAGAGTCGTGGACACGCTCTTTCCGTGATAGACAATGTCAAACCCAGTCGCGAAGTTACCGGTATTGGCCGCCACTAACACCACTTTGCCCTCCGGAGTGAGAAACGCCGCGGTCGGCAATTGCTCCAGTTCGCCTGACCCGATGTGCACCGACCCTGGGCTTACAAACTTGGAAAAATGCGCCAGAGCATAGTACGCCACATTGAAAACCGCCCGGTCGCCATCGAGTGTGATCGCGCCCGCGCACATAGTGCACCCGCCATTATTGGTGTGCGGTCCAAACCGGGGATCGGCAGCTAGGTTCCAGAGCAGCACATTCCGGCTCCAGTTCCGCGTTGACCCAATCAGCACCCGGCTTACCGGCTCGGCGATGTCCAGCGTCTCCGCGCCGGGATCCTGAGTAATCGACTGCTCCGTCATGTAAATGTTCCTGTTGGGATACGCCTCGTGCACCTTGGTGAATTCGCCGCTATCCCCGCCGTAGAGATGAAAGGCCGTGCCCGTGACATACTTGCCGGCCTCAGGGTCGCCAAGGATCGACAAAGGATAGGAGGGAACATCGGGATTGTGGTCGTAGACCTGGATTTCGGTCTTGATTCCGGCCTCCCGAAAGGCCGGTCCGAGATGCTTGCCGATAAAAGCGTCTTCCTCGGCCGCGAACATCGCCATGCTCGGCGTATTCTTCGGGTTCAGCGGCTCGTTCTGGACCGTGATGGCGTTAATCGTGATCCCTTCCGCCTTCATGCCCTCGATGTATTTCACGAAATACTGCGCGTAGGCGTCATCATACTCGGACTTGAGATGGCCTCCCTTCACCTCGTCGTTGGTCTTCATCCACGCCGGAGCCGACCAGGGCGAACCCAGGATCGCGATGTTGGGATTGATGGTTAGAATCTCTTTCAAAACCGGAATCACGTCGGCGCGGTCGGGGTCCAGGCTGAACTTCTTGAGGTTAGGATCGGCTTCTCCAGGCGGCATATCGTCGTAGGAATACACGTGATCGTTCATGTCGGAGGATCCGATGCTGACCCGCAGATAGCTGACGTGAATGCCGTCGCCCTGCGGCGCAAACAATTCCTTTAGCAGCTCATTTCTCCGTTCCGGCGTCATGCGCATGAGCAGTTGCGCGCTCCCGCCCGTCAAAGCAAAACCAAAGCCCTCGATGGACTGGTACTGCTCCATATCGTTCACTTGAATCGCGGGAAGCTGATTTGCGGACTCCGCAAAATGCAACGGCGCGGCTTGCGGCGCAAGCACCGCGGAGCGATCCGCTGTCGTCAGCCAAAATCGGGCCTCAGGCGCGCTTTGCGCTCGCGCGGCAAGGGATGAAAGAATCAGGGCTGCGGTCAAGAAAAGATAAACGCGGCTGGAATGCATGAGCTTTTCTCCTTTGCCGATGGCGCAAGCGTTTGTCCCGGACGCCGAATTCTCCGGCAATCGCCAAAGACAAACGATTGTTACAAGGAGAAAAACGCGTCTTGACTGCAAACAGCCAACGATCACAACACAGCCCGGTCGAGCTTGTCAAGGAGTTTGTCTCCGGCTCGCGGGTCGGGCCGGCGAACACCCTTCCCACGGCGCCTGGCCAAGTTCGCATTCCCTTACTCGTTGCACGCTTACGGGGAATGATTCGCCCCGTGCGGAACTTGACCATCACGCCTCAGGCAACCATCATCGCGACAGGAAAGACCCAGATGTAAAGTGGGGGAAACCATATGGAGATCATAAGAGCAGGCTTGCAGCCTTCCCAAAAGGGACCGTCTGAGTGGTTCACCGGCGTGGTCCGCATCGATCCGCTCTTTCGAGCGCCCGATCCGGCGCTCGTTCAGTGCGCTACCGTAACCTTCGAGCCCGGCGCGCGGACTGCCTGGCACACTCACCCTCTCGGACAAACTCTCATCATCACCGCGGGCTGCGGCTGGGTGCAGCGCCAAGGCGGCCCCGTCGAGGAGATGAGGCCGGGCGATGT
>JASHTU010000106.1 GCA_030040395.1 Acidobacteriaceae bacterium | reverse complement strand
ACGGCGGAATTTACCAGCAAGCGAACCAGGCAGCCATCCCCCGCCAACTTGCTAACCCCACCGTGCACCTCGGGAAAGGCTGCAAACTGTGCGTTCATCTCCGCAATCAACCGCGGCCACCGCGTGTAGCTGTCAGCAAGGATCGCCAGCGATCCGCTGTACGCATAGGTTTCAGCAACGCCAGTTTGTTCGGGAGCCAGGGTGTGGGGGTTGATTTTCGTTCGAGTAAGCCAGACCGGTTTCCCGCGGACCAAGACCTCGATCCCGGAAACGATTTCGCGGAATCTCCAGCGCTCCTCACGTGCTACGCGCCCACAAGCCATTGCATCCCAAAGGAAGACGCGGCCGCCGGCGGCGAGATCCACGCGCAGCGACTGGCGCAAAGCTGCGCCTGGATGGGGAATCAAGTGTTCTGGAAAATACTCGAGCGTCGCGCCTTCACCCACGCCGATGACGGCGTGCTGTATGGCTGGCAAATCGTCCGTGCGATAGATGCTTGTTGCCGAAGCAGTGGTCAAGGTTACATGGGCGCCCTGTTCAAGCACGATCTCGCTCGTTAGGCAATCGCCGCCCAGCATCCCACCGGTGGGGTTGAGAAGCACCAAATAAGCCGAGCCGTCATCCATGGCAAGCGGCGCGAGCACTTGCAGGGGCAGAGTGAAACTGGAACGTACCAGAACAGTACGCAATCCGCGCCGCGCAAAGCGCAGCGAAAGCCGCCCGTCGCGTCCTACGCGGTCAAGATTCAAAGAGTAATCCGCGCCGGATCCACTCGACGATCGACTCGACGCCAGTGCCGTCCTTGAGATTGGTGAAGACAAATGGCCTTCCCTTGCGAACACGTTTCGCATCTCTATCCATGACTGCCAGGTCCGCACCTACATATGGCGCCAGGTCGATCTTATTGATGACCAGCAGTCCCGAAGCGGTGATGCCGGGGCCTCCTTTGCGCGGGATCTTATCGCCTTCGGCTACATCGATCACATAGATCGTTGCGTCCACCAATTCAGGACTGAAGGTGGCCGCCAAATTGTCTCCGCCGCTCTCAATGAAGAGAATCTGCATCCGGGGAAATTGCCGGTTCAATTGCGCGACGGCCTCAAGATTCACCGAGACATCTTCGCGGATGGCGGTATGCGGACAGCCGCCCGTCTCGACGCCGAGGATGCGCTCCGCGGCAAGGGCGCCGCACCGGGTGAGGAACTCGGCGTCTTCACGGGTATAGATGTCATTGGTGATTACGGCAAGATCGTAGGTCTCGCGCAAGCGCCGGCAAAGCGACTCGACCAAAGCGGTCTTGCCTGATCCGACGGGGCCGCCGATGCCGATTTTGAGGGGTTGAGAGCTCATGATCGAAACAACCTCGCATCGAGCGTAGCGTGACGCATCGCAGCAATCTCCATGGCGGGAGCAAAACTCCAGATATCCTCTTCGCGCTTTCCCATAACTTCCCCGGCTAATTTAGCAAAGAGTGGCTGCAGATTCCATAGAACACGCTGCCCTGCAAGCTGGCCCAGAGGAAAGAGACGAAGCGCGGAATTAACCAGCACGGCGCTCGAACAATAGAGGTAGGCCGCGATCATCTCCTGCGCCTCCCACGCCAGAGAGCTGCCCACGATGCCCAAAGCCACCGGATGATGGCCGGGCGTCAGACGCTCCTCGACCGCCCGGAAGAAGGCTTGCGTCAAATCATGGGCCGTCAGGCTGCTGGCGATGCGTAAAGTTTGCCTGCCCATTTGGCGACTGGCGCTTCTCAACTCCTCCGCCGCCTTGAATGCGTCAAGCATTGCGTCCAGCCGCAGACAGGGCTCCAGGTCGTCTGAGCGGCCCGCATTCCAGGAACATAGGAGGGCCACTGCATCGGCTGGCGCGACGGACGCCTCCAGGTAGCTGCGCACGAACGACTCGAGCGACGCCATATCGCAAACCTTGCCGGCCTGAACGCACCACTCCAGGCCAAAAGAGTGCGCATACGCTCCGGTGGGAAAGAGCCCGTCGCTGAATTGCAGAAGCGTTATCCAGTCTTTAATGCTCATGGGGATGCGCATGACCGATGGGCTGAAAGATCGCGCTCAGCCGCTGCCATGAAACGCCAAGACGGTTGAGTAATTGCGCCATCGCAGGGTCGTCGGGGACGAGCAGTCTCTCTCCTTCGACGGCGAGAGGAAAATGCCGATTACCCACTTCGAAGGCAATTCGCAAAGCAATTTGGGAATTGCCCGGAGAGATGGCAAGAACTGGTTCGGGGGCAGCCAGCACAGTCAAGTACCAATCCTTCTCAACCCACAAAACCTGCCCCGGTTCGAGAATCGTCCCCGTGGGAAGCGCCAAGGCTACTTCGCGGCCCTGCGCGGTGACAAAGCGTCCGCGCACCCACCGGCGCTGTTCAGCGGTAAGCGCCAAACCATCGCATTTCCGCCCGGACAAATCGGGCGCATCCGTGTGGCCGATCAGATTATCGATTAGAAGCATGCGGCGCCATTTGCCCTGTCAGAACAAAAAGTATCGCTGCGCCAGGGGCAGCACGGCCACTGCGTCGCAGGTGAGCAACTCGCCATCCGCTCGCACCTGGTAGGTTTCCGGATCGACATCGATGCGCGGCAACGCGTTGTTATTGATCATTTCCCGCTTGGTGAGATTGCGGCAGCGGCGCACCGCTGCGACTTTTTTCTTTAACCCCAGGCAAGCTGGAATTCCCGCATTCATCGCCGCTTGGGAGACGAAGGTCAGGTTGGTGGAGTGCATGGCGCCGGCAGAAGCGCCGAACATGGGCCGGTAGAGCGCCGGTTGCGGCGTGGGAATCGAAGCATTGGCGTCTCCCATCACCGCCCAGGCAATGAAGCCTCCTTTGAGCACCATCTCTGGCTTGACTCCAAAAAAAGCCGGCGCCCACACCACCAGATCGGCTAGCTTGCCGGCTTCAATTGAACCCACCTCGTGAGCGATCCCGTGCGCGATGGCCGGGTTGATGGTGAACTTGGCGACGTATCGCCGCACGCGTCGATTATCGCTGCCTGGTTTCTCTTCGGCGAGCGGTCCTCTTTGCCGCTTCATCTTGTCGGCTGTCTGCCAAGTGCGCAGGACTACCTCGCCGATGCGGCCCATGGCTTGTGCATCGGAAGACATCATGCTGATGGCCCCCAAATCGTGCAGCACATCCTCCGCCGCTATGGTCTCGGCCCGGATGCGCGACTCGGCGAACGCCAGGTCTTCGGGAATGGAGGGGTTCAGGTGATGACAGACCATCAACATGTCCAAGTGCTCGTCCAGGGTATTTACGGTGAACGGCATGGTCGGATTGGTGGACGAAGGCAAGCAATTCAGCTCGCCGCACACTCTTATAATGTCGGGCGCGTGCCCGCCTCCGGCTCCTTCGGTGTGATAGGTATGAATGGTGCGCCCCTGAAAAGCCCGGATGGAGTCCTGGACAAATCCCGCTTCGTTCAGAGTGTCGGTATGGATGGCGACCTGAACGTCAAACTCCTCCGCCACGGAAAGCGCGCAGTCAATGGCCGCCGGAGTGCTGCCCCAATCCTCGTGGAGTTTGAGACCGATAGCGCCCCGCTCAATCTGCTCCCGCAGGGGGTCCGGAAATGAAACATTGCCTTTTCCTAAAAAGCCCAGATTGACAGGAAAGTCGTCGGCGGCCTGCAACATGCGATCGATATTCCAGGGACCGGGCGTGCAAGTCGTGGCGCTGGTTCCGGCCGCTGGGCCGGTTCCCCCGCCGAGCAGCGTGGTCAGGCCTCCGGATAGGGCCGCCCACACGAGTTGCGGACAGATGAAATGGACATGCGCATCGACGCCGCCGGCGGTGACGATCTTGCCTTCCCCGGCAATGACCTCCGTGCCCGCGCCCACCACCATTCCGGGAGTCACGCCATCCATGATGTCGGGGTTCCCGGCCTTGCCCAGTGCAACGATGCGTCCACCGCGTATGCCGATATCGGCTTTGACAATGCCCCAATGATCCACCACGACAGCATTGGTGACCACAGCGTCCAGTGCTCCCTCCGCCGAGGTTGCCCGTGCGGATTGTCCCATCCCGTCACGCAGCACTTTGCCGCCGCCGAATTTCGCCTCGTCTCCGGGGCTGGTCAAATCGTGCTCGATCTCAATGAAGAGATCCGTATCTGCCAGCCGCACCCGGTCTCCCACGGTCGGGCCGTAGAGGTCCGCATATTGGCGGCGCGGAATACTGAGCGTCAAGCGACCACTCCCAGGAACCCCTGGCTCCGGGCCCGGTCAAGAGCGGCCTCGCGTTGCGCGGCCCCGGCGGCGCCGTTGGTGAGCCCATTCAGACCGAAAACCGCGCATTCCCCGCCGATAGCGACCAGCCTAACCCGTTTGCGGTCTCCAGGCTCAAAGCGCACCGCCGCCCCGGCCGGCACATTGAGGCGCATGCCGAAGGCCTGGGAGCGGTCGAACAGAAGCGCCTTGTTCGCCTCGAAAAAATGAAAATGCGATCCTACTTGAATGGGCCGGTCGGCGGTATTGGCGACTTCCAGTTCTCGGGTCACGCGGCCGGGGTTGGCGACAATAGGAGATTTCGCCAACTGATATTCGCCAGGAATCAAGCCTCACCTCAACTTCGTGTGCATCATCGAATCGGGTTGTGAACGGTCACCAGCTTGGAGCCATCGGGAAACGTGCCTTCGATCTGCACTTCCTTCACCATCTCCGGCACGCCTTCCATGACCTCCTCGCGGGTCAGGATCGAAGCCCCGTAATCCATCAACTCCGAAACCGTATG
This sequence comes from Acidobacteriaceae bacterium, assembly GCA_030040395.1. Classification (GTDB taxonomy): domain Bacteria; phylum Acidobacteriota; class Terriglobia; order Terriglobales; family Acidobacteriaceae; genus Telmatobacter. The sequence continues at coordinate 265 of JASHTU010000106.1, read as the reverse complement.
GCCGTCGCGTATTTTTTCCAGGAGCTCGGCGCTGATAAGCGCGACCGCTTCGGGATAGTTCAGCTTGAGTCCCCGCCCCCGACGTTTGCGCGCCAGATCGGCGGCGACCGCAAGCAGAAGCTTTTCCGTTTCTCGGGGTGTGAGGTGCATACGCCGTTTTCAAACGTTGAGCCAATGAACCACGCTTCCCGGTGCGCGTTCACGCGGATTGCCTTCATCGATGATTTTTCCGCTCCGCATCACGTAAAACCGGTCGGCGATCGAC
>JASHTU010000105.1 GCA_030040395.1 Acidobacteriaceae bacterium | reverse complement strand
TTGCGACCTCGAGGGGTATGTATGAACGCCGATGTCTTTTTCGGCCTCAGTGTCCTTGCCTTTTCCGCCCCATTTCTGGCCATCGCCGCGATCTTTGCCGACTATATGCTGAAACGCGTCGCCTGGAGGCGCAGACAGCGTCAGGGGAAGAAAAATTCGAACTTTTGCCCATCTTTTGCTGCCATGGGAATGATGTTCTTATTCATGCAGGTGCTTTACCGGCCCAGCGTGCAATTCGTTCTCCAGGAGCAGCAGAGAGAGGACGTGGAAGAAGACGGCGCAGGAGATCCGGAGACGCCTGCGAAGCAACTCCACCGCCAACTGAAGCGAATTCGCCGGGGCGAAAAAATCGACACGCTCGTTATGCGGCTCTGAGCAGGGGGACTTTGCGGGAACGGGAATTCGCCGCAACGGTTAAACTAGAGTAGGAGAGTTTGTGGATCTCGACAAGGTAATAACCCGGGTTTTTGGCACCTCCAATGAGCGCATCGTCAAGCGGCTCCTGCCCTCGGTGGCGGCCATCAGCGCTCTTGAGCCGGAGATGCAGCGCCTCTCCGACCAGGAGCTGAGGGCCAAAACCACGGAATTTAAGGCCCGCATCGCCGCCCGCCTTGAGGGCCTGACCGACGCCGACGAAATCAAGAAAGCCGAAAACGAAGTCCTCGACGAAATCCTGCCCGAAGCCTTCGCCGTCGTCCGTGAGGCAGGCTGGCGCACCATCAAAATGCGCCACTTCGACGTGCAGTTGATCGGCGGCATCGTCCTCCACCAGGGCAAAATCGCCGAAATGAAAACCGGCGAAGGCAAGACTCTCGTCGCCACCCTCAGTTGTTACCTCAACGCCCTCATCGGCCACGGCGTTCATGTGGTCACCGTCAACGACTACCTGGCTAAGCGCGACGCCGAGTGGATGGGCAAAATCTACGAGTTCCTCGGCCTCACCGTGGGCGTCATCGTCCACGACCTCGACGACAACCAGCGCCGCGAGGCCTACGCCGCCGACATCACCTATGGCACCAACAACGAGTTCGGCTTCGACTACCTGCGCGACAACATGAAGTTCGAAATCAAGGATTGCGTGCAGCGCGGCCACTACTACTGCATCGTCGACGAAGTGGACTCCATCCTTATCGATGAATCGCGCACCCCGCTCATCATCTCCGGCCCCACCGAACAAACCACTGACAAATATCAGCGCGCGCGCAAAATCATCCCCCAGCTCGAGCTTGGCGAAGAGGTTGAGTGGAGCGACACGCGGCGCCAGCAGGAGCTCGGCATCCGCCTCGGCGAAGGCGAAAAATACTTCAGCGGCGACTACGTTGTCGACGAAAAGCAGCGGACGATCGGCGTGACGGATCAGGGCTGGGAGACCATCGAGAAGCTCCTCGGCATCGGCAACATCGCCGACGCCGAAAACTGGGAGCTCAAGCACTACGTCGAAACCGCGATCAAGGCCGAGGCCCTCTACAAGCGCGACGTCGAATACGTGGTCAAGGACGGCGAAGTCATCATCGTCGACACCTTCACCGGTCGCCTCATGCCCGGCCGCCGCTGGTCCGACGGCCTTCACCAGTCCATCGAAGCCAAGGAAGGCGTCAGCATCCGCAAGGAAGACCAAACCTTGGCCACCATCACCTTCCAGAACTACTTCCGCCTCTATCGAAAGCTCAGCGGCATGACCGGCACCGCCGATACTGAGGCTGCCGAGTTCGAGAAAATCTACAAGCTCGAAATCGTCGTCATTCCCACCAACAGACCCCTCCTGCGCATCGAAAACCCCGACGTCGTCTATCGCACCGAGAAAGAAAAATACAAAGCCGTCGCCGAAAGCATTGCGGAGTTGCACGAAGAACGCCAGCCGGTGCTGGTCGGCACCACTTCCATCGAAAAATCTGAGCGCCTCTCAGGCATCCTGCAGCGCAAGGGCGTCAAGCACGTGGTCCTCAACGCCAAGTTCCACGAGCGCGAGGCCGAAATCGTCGCCCAGGCGGGCCGCCTCGGCATGGTCACCATCGCCACCAACATGGCCGGCCGCGGCACCGACATTCTGCTCGGCGGCAACGCCGAATTCATGGCCCGCCAGGAGCTGGTCAAGAAAGGCAAGGCGCGCGCCATCAGCGTGGCCGAGGGCGCCATCAATCCCATGGCCCCCGCCGGTTTCCTGCGCTTCTACTACCAGGGCCAGGAGTTCGAAATCTCCGAGCCGGACTGGGCCGAAACTCTCAAAGGTCACGCCGACGCGGCGCAAAAAGAGCACGACGAAGTCGTCCGGGTCGGCGGCCTCTTCATCCTCGGCACAGAGCGCCATGAGTCCCGCCGCATCGACAACCAGCTCCGCGGCCGCGCCGGCCGCCAGGGTGATCCCGGCGAGTCGCGCTTCTTCCTTTCTCTCGAAGACGACCTAATGCGCATCTTCGCCAAGCAGTGGGTCAGCACCCTGCTCGAGAAGCTGGGCATGGAAGAAGGCGTGCCCATCGAGTCCAAGATGATCTCCAAGCGCATCGAGGGCGCGCAGAAGGCCGTCGAGGCGCAGAATTTCGAGTCCCGCAAACACCTGCTCGAATATGACGACGTCATGAACAAGCAGCGCGAGGCCGTCTACGGCGTCCGCCACCAGCTTCTCGAGGGCGTCGACCAGCGCGAACTCATTCTCGAAGACTACGTCGGCGGCATCCTCTCCGGCTTTCTCGACGAGTTTGCGGGCGAGAACGTGCGCCCTGAGCAATGGGACATCAAGGGCCTCGAAACCAAGCTTTTCGATCAGTTCGGCTTCAACCTCACCGAGACCGGCATCAAACCCATCGAGCTCAGCCGCCACGAACTCGGCGACGAGATTTTCGCCAAGCTCACCGAGATGTACCAAGCCAAGGAAAAAATCCTGGGCGCCGCCACCATGCGCTACCACGAGCGCATGGTCATGCTCAGCGTCATCGACGGCCTCTGGAAAGACCATCTTCTCTCCATGGACCACCTCAAGGAGGGCATTGGCCTGCGCGGCTATGCGCAGGAGGATCCGCTCGTGGCCTATAAGAGGGAGTCCTACAGCCTCTTTGAGGCCATGATGGAGAAGTTCCAGGAAGACACCTGCCGCTTCCTGTTCCGCATGCAGATTCTCGGCCCCGACGGCCAACCGATCGACGCGGCGCCCCGCCCGCGCCGCACCGTGCCCAAGGCCCCGCCCGTAGCGAGCGCCGCCCAGCCCGTCAATGGCGACGG
>JASHTU010000104.1 GCA_030040395.1 Acidobacteriaceae bacterium | reverse complement strand
GATTCCCGCTTATCGGAGGGGCGAATTCTTCACCCAATTATCCGGTGCGGCGCTGGCCGACCTGGAGTCGCTGTTGTTTCCCTCTGCCTATCCGGCCCACGCGGTGCTATTCACGGAACAGTTGCCCTCGTCGGGCATCGTGGTGGTTCTCGAGGGCGAGGTCAGGCTTTCGATCAATTCGGACGACGGCCGGCGGCTGAGCTTCTGCATCGCCAGGGCGGGCGAAGTGCTGGGATTGGTGGCCGCGCTCTCCGGCCGCCCCTATAAAATGACGGCGGAGACGGTCCATCGGACGAAGGTTGCTTTCGTCTCGCGCAAGGCCTTTCTCCATTTTCTCGCCCTTAATCCCGACGCGTACCAGGCCGTGACGCGCGACCTAATTCGCAGCTTCAACCGGGCGTTTGAGCAGTTGCGCACGGTGGGCTTGTCCTCTTCCGTTTCGGAGCGGCTGGCCCGTCTGCTGCTGGCCTGGAGCGAATCGGGCAAGATGAGCGAGCCCGGCGCGCGCTGCCGCGTCGCTATGACGCAGGAGGAGATGGGCGAGTTCATCGGGGCCTCGCGCGAAACCGTCAACCGCGCCCTCGCCGTCTTCAGAAATCGCCGACTGGTATCGCAGCACGGCTATTTGATCGTCATTCCCAATCGCAGCGCCCTGAGAAGGTACGCGTGCGGCTGACGGTGGTTCTGGGTGCACGAAATCCTGACGGAGTTGGCGATGACACGCCGTGGGGAGCTGAAAGAGTTTCTGGCGCGATGCCTCCGGGATGCAATCCTGCAAAGCCGTTCCGGGCGGTGTTCTCGACATTCGCCAAGCCCTACGAATTTTAGAGGGCTGCCGTGGTCACGTCAGGGACGCCCGTTACTCCCTCCGCAGCGCGTTGTCTAGTTTGGAAGCATGGGCGACAAAGCACGGGCCGACCCTGCCTGGGCGTAAAGGGAACAGTGGTATCTGCTCCGCAGGTGGAGCAGGTGGTCCGGGTCTCGGGACGCGCCGCCTGCGCGGCATGGCGATGCTTCGCCCGACAGGGCGGGCAGCGTTTCGGTTCATTTTGGAACTGCATGACCTGGAAGAAGACTTGCTCGCCGGCGGAAAACACGAATTCTCCGCCGCAATCGGTGCACGTCAGGGCTCTGTCGACGAATTCCATAACTGCCTCCTGCCGAGCCGGGGAAGGGCTGCCAAAGATGGTCATGAACCCGAACTTCCCGAAAATTCGGTTGACCATTATCGCGGCCCCGGAGTGAGTAGCAACGGAGGTTCATCGGGAAAGCTGTCGGCGCTTTCTCCGATCTTGCCTGTGATCCAAATCACAGTGTTTGACTCATTTTCATGGGTTTCCCGGAACCTGCAACGTTTATTGGCAGATGCGGAGTCACGGCTGTAACCAATCCGACGTGATGACAGTAACAGGGTGGAAGTGACTTCTAATCGTCCCGAAGACGAGATGCCGTCATCGTCACTTCGTCACTTCTCGTGTTTCGTCACCTCTGGCCGCCGCCTCTTACCGCGCGCTAACTCCCTATATTTTCTTCGCCGCGGAGCCGTTGTTGTCAGAGCGGGAAACTTTGGCGCGTGGCGTGCTACCTAAGGGCAAGGCTCAGGACGAACCAGCATACGTTGCGAGTCACGCTAGAAGAAAATGACGGAGCCATCACCCTCAAGCTGGAGGGGCGCGTTGTCGGACCCTGGGCGGCCGAACTGGGCCGTTTTTGGGAAGAGGCCTCGCCAGCTATGAAGGCCAAGCAGTTGTCCCTCGATCTTCGCGATACCACTTTTGCGGACGCCAGGGGAATCCGGATTTTGCGAACAATCTACTCGCAAACGGGAGCCCAGATTCTGGTCGGCGCGCCCTGGACGCAGTATCTTGCCGAAGAGGTCACTCGAAACCACGACGAATCAGGAGCGGGGGAGGCTTGAGATTCAAATGATGCGCGATAATCTGAACGGGAAGCAGGTTCCCGCTTATCGGAGGGGCGAATTCTTTACCCAATTATCCGGTCCGGCGCTGGCCGACCTGGAATCCCTGCTGTTTCCCTCCGCCTATCCGGCCCGCGCCGCGATCTTCACGGAAGAGCAGCCTGCGGCGGGCATTGTGGTGGTTCTCGAAGGCGAGGTCAAGCTTTCGATCAATTCGAGCGACGGACGGCGACTAAGCTTCTGCATCGCCAGGGCGGGCGATGTGCTGGGACTGACGGCCGCGCTCTCTGGACACCCTTACGAAATGACGGCGGAAACGCTCTACCCGGCGAAGGTTGCCCACGTCACGCGCAAGGCATTTCTCCATTTTCTTGCTCTGAATCCCGACGCGTACGAGGCCGTGGCGCGCGAAGCGTCACACAGCTTCAGCCTGGCCTTCGAGCAGTTGCGCACCGTGGGCTTGTCCTCCTCCGTTCCGGAGCGGCTGGCCCGTCTGTTGCTGGCCTGGGGTGAATCGGGTGAGAAAAGCGAGGACGGCGCGCGCTGCCGCGTCGCTCTAACGCATGAGGAGATTGGCGAGTTCATCGGGGCCTCGCGCGAAACCGTCAGCCGCGTCCTCAGCGTCTTCAAGAGCCGCCGTCTGGTTTCGCGACGCGGCCATATGATCGTCATTCCCAGCCGCAGGGCCCTGGAAAGCTACGCGTGCGGCTGACGCTGGTTCTGGGTGCGCGCGATCCCTCGGTTCTGGCCCAGATTTCCAGCGAGAACCTTAACCGGTTTCTCTCGTTCCACCCCGCGCTCTATGAGCTGCTGCTACGCGAATTGGTGGCCCAGTACAACGTCTTTTGCGGCACCATCCGCCTTCTCGGCCTGGATACCTCTGTCCAACACAGGCTGGCTCGGCTGCTGTTGTACTGGTGCGATGCAAACGGCGAGACGGCCCACGATGGAGTCAGGATCAGCGTTGCCATGACGCACGAAGAGATCGGCCAATTCATCGGAGCTTCGCGCGAAACCGTGACGCGCGTCATCTCTGGTTTTCGGGAGCGGCGGCTGATTGAGATTCACGGCGCGACCATCCTGGTTCCCGATCTCGCAAACCTGGCTCTGTTCGCCACCGCGTAGTCTCGGGTTTAATTCGTCTCCGCTGCTTGCATGCCGAGATTTACCTTCTCCGGTTTCTTCTCTGGTTTGGCGATGGGGTGACGGTTCGCGCTCCTTTGCGCGCCACGCGCGAAAGCTAATGACTCGCTCCAAACCGGACGCTTTGGAATGGCGGGGATGGGCGCAGACGGCGGGTGCGCCTGGCGAAGAGGGATTGGGCGATTGGCGGGAGGGGCCTGCGATGGCCGTGACGCGCTTAGCCGA
>JASHTU010000103.1 GCA_030040395.1 Acidobacteriaceae bacterium | reverse complement strand
ATTTTGGGGGAAGTTCGGCCTAAGCTGGCGGTTAGCCTGCTTCGCGCACCCCGCTGCACTCTTCCACCGGAATCGGCACCTGCTCGACGATTTCGAGGCCGAAGCCTTCGAGGGCGGGGATGTGCATGGGGGTATTGGAGAGCAGGCGGATGCGCTGGATGCCGAGGTCGGAGAGGATTTGGCCGCCGAGGCCGATGGCGCGGAGGATGCGGCCGGAGCGGGCCTGCGAGCCCTCGCGGGCGCGGAGCTCGCGGTGAAGAATGAGGCGGCCGGAGCGAGCTTCACGCTCTTCGGCGGGAACCGCGACGCCGCCGGGGCGGAAGGCCTGGGCCGGAGTGTAATCAATGTCGAAGCCGCGCGAAGTGTTGTGGAGATAAAGCACCACGCCGCAGCCCTCCTCGGCGATGATGCGCATGGATTGGTCCAGCATCTCGCGGCAGCGGCAATCGGCGGCGAAGACGTCGCCGGCGGTGCAGCGGGTGTGGACGCGGACGAGGACGGGATGGGTGCAGGGAGGCCGCGGTTCGGCCGGCGGCGATGCGGAGGCCGGATCGACTGCCCAGCCGAGGCCGGCGCCGTTGGCCGGGCCATCGAGAAACGCCGGGCAGTGCGGGCAAAGGTCGCCGCGGATGAGCGCGATGTGGCTTTCGCCGCCGGTCACCTCGCTCTCATAGGCGATCATGCGGAACTCGCCGTAGCGGGTTTGGACGCGGCTTTCGCCGGCGCGCACGATGTAGCGCTCGTGGCGCAGCCGGTAGCGGATGAGCTCGGCGACGGTGAGGATGGTGAGCCCGTGCTCCTTGCAGAACGGGATCAGGTCGGGAATGCGGGCCATTTCGCCGTCGTCCCGCATAATTTCGCAGATAACGCCGGAGGGGTTGAGGCCGGCTAGGCGGGCGAGGTCGACGGAGGCCTCGGTTTGCCCGGCGCGCACCAGAACGCCGCCGCGACGGGCGCGCAGAGGAAAAACGTGGCCGGGACGGGCGAAATCGGAATAGGTGGAGCGGGGGTCGATGGCGGTACGGATGGTATGGGCGCGGTCGGCAGCGGAGATGCCGGTGGTGACGCCTTCGCGCGCCTCGATGGTCTCGGTAAACGCGGTGCCGAAGCGCGAGGAGTTGTGCTGGGTCATAGGGAACAGGCGCAAATAGTCGGCGCGCTCCTCAGTGAGGGTAAGGCAGACGAGGCCACGGCCGTAGCGGGCCATGAAATTGATGGCCTCGGGGGTGACGAACTCGGCGGCCATGGTCAGGTCGCCCTCATTTTCGCGGTCCTCGTCATCGACCACCACCACCATGCGGCCGGCGCGAATTTCAGTCAGCGCCCCGGGGACATCGACAAAGGGAAGCTCGAAGGTGCGTGTGGCAGGAGGCATGATGCGCTTCCATTCTCGCCCAACCAAGGCGCAAACAGCAAAACGCCGCCCGAAGGCGGCGTTTCTAAGTCCACTGGCAAAAAGTAGAAGTTCTACAACGTCGATTCAATCTCAAAACCCCAAGCCTCGAGCAGAGCCTCAGGGATGTACTTGGAATTTTTGTTCCGCCGCGCCCACTCACGAAGGCGGGTAGACCGGATGTACTGATCCGGCGGCAGCTTGAACTCTTTGGTGATCTGCTCAAAGGAGGTGACTGTGGGTACAACCGGTCCGATGGGCTCCGGTTTGCCCCAATTCGGATTTCCACGACGCTTTGCCATTGATTCAGTATCCTTAGATGAAGGGTGAATTTTTCTACTTTCCTCTGCCGCGTGCTTGGGGGGAGGCGATGGGCCCGGAGGAAACTTTAGTTTTATTTTAGGGATATTTTCTTCAGAAATCAATAGAAAAATGCATTTAGCACCGGAACGCGGCAAAACCGGCCCGCGGCCCTATCTCTTCGCCTATTTGATTCATTTTTAGAGGGTTAGCCGCTTATGCGCGCCTGCGATCGCGGTTCCCGGGGCACAAAATCCGGCCAAACTGGCCCTTGCGGCGGCAAACGTTTTCCACACGTCGGGGGTAACTTTTATGGCAACACGCCCTGCTTCGGGAGTTTGGACGGACGGTTACGTTTTGGGTACAGCCCCCGGGGCGCCGAAGACGAGGGCAAGAACCGCAGTGAATTTCACGACGAACCGGACCACGCGTCTACGGCGGTTCTCCAATCCCCTTGCAGTTTTGAGCGGCGCGCCAGGTGGCGTTTTCTTGAGAAAAACGCCACTCCGGGTTCGAGGCTCTGCTCTACACCAATTGGAGAACCGCTATAAGGCGCCGTTCCGGCCCGCGGCGATCTGCCGCTCCGGGTGCTCCACAATCTGGCGGAGCTTGAGCACTCCGGTCCTGCCCGGCCACGCAAACCCGCGCGGCGGGAGCGATGGCGATCGGGCGGCCAGGGAGCGAAACGGCTTCAAATCTTCGCGAGCGGCTGGCCGCCCAAAGTCACGCTTCCGTGCTTGTTTATACTCCGATAATTCCGCCGCGGCTGCGCTTGGCGCGGGATGCGCTCTGTTGCGTTACGGCCGCCCGGCAACGATGGCCGAAGCGCTGTTTTGGCGATGCTAGAATCGGTTTTCGGAGAAGATATGCCCGAGCCAATGTGCGATATCGGCCTCATCGGCCTTGCCGTTATGGGACAGAATCTGGTCCTCAACATGAACGACCACGGATTCAAGGTCGCAGTCTTCAACCGCACGGTTGCGAAAGTCGACGATTTTCTGGCCAACGAAGCCCAAGGGACCGAGGTGGTGGGCGCGCACTCGATTGCAGAGTTGGCGAGCCTGCTGAAAAGGCCGCGCCGCGTGATGCTGATGGTGAAGGCGGGCGACACGGTGGACCAAATGATCGACCAGGTGGCGCCGCA
>JASHTU010000102.1 GCA_030040395.1 Acidobacteriaceae bacterium | reverse complement strand
CTTCGTCCCGCTCATAGGAGTGCAGGAAGTAGCTCGAGGCCGGCATCGTCGCGCTGGCGTAGGTGGAGGGGGGCTGAGCAAACTCCGGCAGCGTTCCGGCCACGTAGAAATGTTGCGTATGCCCCATGGGAAGGGTGTGAACCTGGCGCGTGGCCACCAGCCCGCGCAACACCTCGCGAATCTTGCTCCGCGCGGTCAGCGGAGCCAAAAACAGCTCCACGTCTTCCATGCCGGCGGCGATCACGGCCTGCAGGTAAATGGACGCAAGCACCGAGATTGCCGTCACTTGCGAAGTGGAGGCGCCTTCGGCAATGGCCTTCTGGAAGCGCAGCCGCAGCAGTTGCCACCTGGCGGTCTCGCCCCGCGCCGAAACGACAGGAATGATGCGAAGCTGCTGCCAGAGTTCGGTAATGGCGCGGAGAACAGCGGATTCAGTCACTTCCCTGCCCAGCGCGTGCTTGAGTTGTGGGATGGTGGCGTCGCCGGCTTCGAGCAGCTTATAAGTCTGAATGGCGAGAGGCGAAACCTGGCGTGACCCGGTCAATTGGGGAGTTCTCCGCCAATCCCGGTCGCCGCGAAGGGCGTAAACGTAGGGCAAAACCCAAGCCGCCACGACAAAATCCGGCTGTTCGCCGGGCTGGCCTAAGAGGTTCAGACGAACGGCGACGTCATTTTTTTCGAGACGAACCAACATGTCCTCGGCAGCCGCGATCTTGTGGGGATCGGGAGCCGGGTTCCGCTGACCCACTACGGCCTCAACGAACGAGGGCGCTACCGACGAGGTGTATTGCCGGCGGGGCAAAAACAGGCACAAGCCTGTCTCTTCCATCCAAGTTTTGGCATCCTCGAAGGTGAGGGCCCCAAGTCCGTTCAGGCGCATTCTCTCGGCGCGCGATGCTTCCAATTGTTCAGATGTCAAAGGAAAAATCCTCGCTTCCGGGCAAGCTCTACCGCAAAACCAGGAGCACTGAATCCAGTTTAATCCCGATTAACGTTGCTGCCCACCCCCGGACAATTCGGCCTGGGCGGAAGGGGCGGACAGATCGTGCCTCCAAAGCGTAACTGCTTCCAATGCCGGGACTTGAGCGCCCATCTTTGTGGGTCTCTTTCCCTCGACCGAAGCCTAAACCCGCCTTTCAATTATGCCCTAAATGCGGTGAAAGGCGCGTTGGATCTCTTTCCAAGAATACAACAAAGCTATTGGACGTCCGTGCGGGCAACTTGTGGGGTGACTCGTCTTCGCAAGTTCCAACAATAGCCATTCCATACGCGCCGGGTCAAGAGGCATGTTGATTTTGATGGCGGAATGGCAAGCGATGGAGGCGGCGATGCGCGAGCGCAACGCGAGCAGGTCCTCATTCCGGGCGGGTTCAACCTGAGCGGTGGCGGATTGGTCAATGACTTCGCCAAGCATTCGCTCGAGAGCTGCGCCCTCGAGGCCTGCCGGAGCCGCCTTGACGGCGAGCGTCCGCGGCCCGAAAGGCTCAACCTCGAAGCCATTACATTCCAGTTCTTCTGCGATGCGGGCAAACACCACCATCTGCTCCGGCTTAAGCTCGACAAGCAGAGGCATGAGGAGGCGCTGCCGCTGCGCCTGCTCCACCTGGCGCTCGCGAAGGATTTTCTCGAAAAGCACTCTTTCATGTGCAACATGCTGATCGATGATCCAGAGGCCCTCCTCGCTGGTGGCGAGAATGAACGACTCCCGCAACTGGCCCAGAGGCTTGAGCGAGCCAAGGTGATTCAGACTGACCGCGACCTGCTCGGCTTCGACCATCGCGGCTGCCGCAGCGGCAGCCAACAGGCCAGACTCTCGACCGTCCGCCGTGGCTCCGTTGCTCAAGGCGCCGGGGTGAGGACTGCAGCCGTCGGAATCGGGTGCGGAGGAAGGCTGGAAGAGCGCAGCGGCGGCCTCGCCCCACGCCTGCTGATCGAAACTTCGGGGATCGAAAGCGCTCCAGGGCCGCCGGCTCGCGGCCAAATCGGCGCCGTCAAACGGGAGCCTGCCGGGAACCGGTGAGGGCATGCGGGGCGTCAGCCGGAAGGGTTCCGCATCGGCGTGCCTGGATTCGAGGGCGGCGGGGTCAGAGTCAGGAAGCTCGACCGGGGGCGCCAGCGGCAAGCTGTCCGGCGCGCCCGGCAGCGGAGAAGCAGGCGGGGGCATGAGCGAGGGGCTGGCCGAGGGCTGCGAATCCAGCGCGGCCAGAAAACCCGCGGCGGGTCGAGCCTTGATGAGAGCGGTGCGCAGGCTGTCACGGACGAAGTCGTGAACGAGCGACTGCTGGCGGAAGCGCACCTCAGTCTTGGCGGGATGCACGTTCACGTCCACCTCTTCCGGCGGCAACTCCAGGAAGAGAAGCACGACGGGATAGCTTGTGGGCGGAATGACGTTGCGATAGGCCTCGGTGATGGCGTGAAGGAGAAGCCGGTCGCGGATAAGGCGCTTGTTGACGAAGATGTAGATGGAATTGCGATTGAGCTTCTGCAACTCGGGCTTGGAATAGAAGCCGCTCAGGCGCAGCGTTCCGGGCTGGCGCGCAGGCTCTGCTTCGCGTTTCCAGGGCGGCGGCTCGGGCAGGCCGGAGCGTTCGAGCGGGGTCTCGGCGGCCACGGGCAGCAGTTGGGCCAGCGTCTCCTTGCCGAAGATCTGGTAAATCCGTTCGGCGGTGCGGGCTACGGGCGGCGCGGAGACGATGAGGTGCGTGGCCGAGAGCAGTTCGAAGTGTTTCTCAGGGTGGGCCAACGCATAGTGGGTGACGAGCGCCGTTACATGGGCAAGCTCAGTGGATTCGGCGCGAAGAAATTTTCGCCGCGCCGGAGTATTGAAGAAGAGATCGGCGACAGCAATGGTGGTTCCGCGGGGCAGAGCGGCGTCTTCGACGCAAAGAATCTTGCCCCCGGCTATTTCGACGCGCGTACCGGCTTCGGCGGGTTGTCCTTCCGCGGACGGGCCGGCCGACGTGTCGAGCGTGACGCGCGCCACGGAAGCGATCGAGGGAAGAGCTTCACCGCGAAAACCCAGGGTGGCGATGGCGAGCAGGTCGTCGGCCGTACGCAGTTTCGAGGTGGCGTGGCGCTCGAAGGCCAGGAGGGCGTCGTCGCGGCCCATGCCCTGGCCGTCGTCGCTGATTCGGATCAGGCGTCGGCCGCCGGCTTCCACCTCGACGCGTATGCGCGCGGCGCCGGCGTCGAGCGCGTTTTCGAGCAGCTCCTTGACTACCGAGGCCGGCCGGTCGACTACCTCGCCCGCGGCGATCTGGTTGGCCACCTGGTCAGGAAGGATGCGGATGCGCCCCATTAGGGTTTAGGGTAACGCAGAACAGGGTGCGGGAATGAGGGGTCAGGGACC
>JASHTU010000101.1 GCA_030040395.1 Acidobacteriaceae bacterium | reverse complement strand
CCAACTCCCGCCCAAGGCAGGTGGCCCGGTCAACAACCGTGAAGAATGCTCCTGAGTCTTAAGAAGCTGTGCCCCGTTCATCGCGTTTTTTTGCGATGAGCGGGAGCTTCTGTGCATCATCGTGAAGAGCGTACGTTGCCGACGCAGCGGAAGCAGGCGGGACACGTCACCCCGGCGGGTTGTTGCAAAGTAACCGGCGGTTGCTGCGGCGTCAACGTGAGCCGCGCCAGCGAAATGCGGGAGGCGGACGCGGAAAATCAAGTGCTTACAGGTTCCTGCGGCGTCAACGCGAGTGGAATCAGGCAGCTAAGGGTGAAACGGGCCGTTTGCGGTTACCGGCGCGGTAACCCTGCGTTGCTGCGACGTCAACGTGTTGAAAGCAAAGCATCGAGTCGGAAACCGGCGTCCCGGACGCGCTTCGCGCGTGTAGCCTCCGCTGCGGTGGCCGTCAAGGGGCAAGCCCGCTTCGCGGCGCGCTGAAGAACGCGCGCCCTTGACCGCCATCCTCGCTGCGGCTGTTTTGCAGCTATGAGAAAAATGTCTTTTTCTCATGTTCCACATGGCCGGGTCCACGCGACCACGAGGCAGCGACTCGCGCGGCCAGCGCGGTGAGGTCCGGCAGCGAAGCACGCAGCGCCGGGGCTGTACGTGCGGCGGCAATGCACTACCATGGCGGAAGAGGTGGAGGAATCCATGGAACAGGTCATAGTCAAGAATCCCGCCGTGCTCAGCGGCGAGCCGGTCTTCCGTGGGACGCGCGTTCCGTTCAAGGCGTTGACGGATTATCTGGAAGGCGGCGATAGCCTGAGTGAGTTTTTGGAGCAGTATCCGAGCGTGACGCGCGAAGCCGCGATTGCGGCGCTGGAAGAAGCGCGGGACAGCCTGGTGGCGCAACTGCAATGAAAGTTCTCATCGACGAGTGTGCTCCCCAAGCTCTGAAGTCGGCGCTGGTTGCCGGCGGGTGCGATTGCGCGACCGTGCAAGAAGCGGGATGGTCGGGGAAAGCGAACGGGGAGCTGCTGGTCCTGGCCGATGCGCGCTTCGATGTGCTGGTCACGATAGACCGGAATTTGCGCTATCAGCAGAACCTGACCGGACGCAAGATTGCGCTTCTGATTGTGCGTGGACGCTCGAATCGAGTCGCGGATTTGCAGCCGCATTTTCCAGCCTGCATCGAAGCCTTACGATCCATTCAACCGGGAACCGTGGTCGAGGTGGGGGCGTCCGCATAGACGCTGAGCGAAGAGGGCGAGCGTCTGTCCCGGGAACTCTTCGAGCGCCACTTCGGGCGTAAGGGCTGAGCAAGCGCGCAGGCGGGTGGCCCAGGTCCCGGGAACTAGGGCCTGTTCACACTACTGGGGTGGTGGCGCCGGGGACCAATTTTTACGAGCTCTAGAAGTGAGGAGGGACAGATACCGGGTGTATCTTAGCGACGAGCGACAACGAAATCGGGAAAATTGGCCCCGGCCCAAAGGGTTGCGGCGAAAATTGGGCCATACTTCATTCTCGCCCTCGACAGTGGACCCGCCACAGCCTTCGGGCTCGGCTTCGTCTGGCCCAATTTTCGCTCGCAACGCCATCCACTCCAGTAGTGTGAACAGGCCCTAAATTCATCCACAAGTCCTGGGCGCCCAACCCCATCCCTCCTCCTTCCCAACAGAATATTTTTTTCCAACCTTGCCGGTTATTTCCGCCAAATCGCTAGAATAGTCTTAGGTAGCAGAACGGGGTGGTTCCTCTTCGGAGACGAAGCGGCCCGGGAATGGCGGCTAGACATGGCCGCCATCCCCGGGCCGCCTGCTTTTTGCACCTGCTTTCGCAGCCCCTTCGCAGCCACCCTCTGTCTGGGATTGCATCGAAAGCAGGGCAAAACGCCCAAAAATGGGCCGTAAGTCCTTATTATTGGGGATTTTAGGATCTAACCCCTTTATTATCAAGAATTTAGTCCCAGTACTAAATAGTATAAGTGATTGCAAACAAACAACTTAACCCCAAAAGGTGGAGGGGGTAGGGGGAGGGGTAACTGAAAAGTAAACTGCCTAATCCATGAACTGCCATGCCAACCGCCCTGGACCCTCGCGTCTTCACCCCGCATCAACGGTCAGGAAGCGCGAAGCTGTATAGCACATTTCCCGCCGAAACCGCAATGAACTGCTTTCCATCCACGGCATAGCTCATGGGAGAGGAGTTCATCATGGCTCCAGTTTGAAAATGCCAGAGGGATCGGCCGGTTTTGGCGTCGAGAGCGATCAGGTTTCCTTCCGCGGCGCTAACGAAGACAAGCCCGCCGGCCGTGGCCAGCACCCCGGCGCCTGAAGTCACGCGCTCCAGCGGGAATTTCCACTTCACCGCGCCGGTGTCAGCGTCAATGGCGAACACGCCGCTCCGGTTGTCGCCGTCGATGCGGTAGGGCCCGCCGCCCGAGTATTCGCGCCCCGCATCGTATTCGACCGGCGCGCTGCGCACCCCGTTTCCCCTGTCCGTCGCCGCCACGTAAAGCATGGATCGGGCAGCATCGTACGAGGGGCTCTGCCAGTTGGAGCCGCCCCCAATAGATGGATAGACCACCGTGCCTTGCGGAGACGATCTCGTCTCGGGGACCAAAATCGGGCGGCCATCCGCCGTGTAGCCGCGATTCCACGTCACGCGCACGTAGGGCTTGGCGAAAAGAAACTTCCCATCGGTCCGGTCGAGAGCGTAAAACATGCCGTTGCGGTTGGCCTGCAGCAGCAGCCTCTGCGTGCGGCCATTGCGAACCCGATCGGCGAGGACCAGGTCCTCAGTAGCGTCCCAATCGTGGGTGTCGCCGGGTGTGAACTGGTAATACCATTTCAGCTTGCCGGTATCGGGATCGAGGGCCACCACCGAGCAGGTGTACAGGTCATCGCCTTCCCGGACCGAGCCATTGTAATCCGGCCCCGGGTTCCCCACCCCCCAATAAAGCAAATTCAGCTCCGGATCGTAGCTTCCCGTGAGCCACGTCGGCCCGCCGCCATGCTTCCAACTGTCTCCGCTCCAGGTGGAGTTGCCGAACTCGCCCGGCCCGGGGATGGTGTAAAAGCGCCACAAGCGCTTGCCGGTGGCCGCATCGTAGGCGTCGATGAAACCGCGAATGCCAAACTCGCCGCCCGAGACGCCCACAATCACTTTGCCTTGAATGGCCAGCGGCGCCAGGGTGAGGGTGTAACCCTGCATCGTGTCGGCAACCTGGGTCTCCCATAGCTCGCGGCCGGTTCGCGCGTCCAACGCCACCAGAGCCGCGTCCAGCGTTCCCAGGAACACGCGGTCGCCCAGAATGGCCACGCCGCGGTTAAAAGGATTGGTTTGATAGGGGTTCACCACTTTCTGCTGCCGCTCATAACTCCAGATCGCAAGGCCGCTTTTGGCGTCAAGTGCGAACACCTGCCCGGGCTGCCCCGAGGTATACATCGTGCCGTCTGACACCAGTGGCGTCGTTTCCAGAATCGACCTTCCCGGCATCTGCGCCGTCCACTTTGCCTGCAGCAGGGTGACGTTGCCCGGCGTGATTTGATCGAGAGCGGAAAAGTGGTGGCTCTTGTACCCTCCCCAGTACGTAAGCCAGTTTTGTGGCTCGGCCTGGGAGTCGCGCAGCATTGCGAAAGTCAGGCCGGCCGGTAGAGAAGCTTGAACGGTCTTGGTCAGGTCGCGGGCCTTTAAGCTCTTCAAATAAGCGATCAGATTCTCAAGCTCGGCCGGCGAAAGAAGCTGGCCGTAGTCGGCGGGCATCAGCGATTGGGGCTCGACCTTCTCCGCCAGCACGTCCCGCTTATCGAAGCGATAAAGTTTCCCGTCTACGCCGGTCATAATCAGCGTGTAACTGTCTTCGGCGCGGCGCGAGCCCCGAATCTGGCGCCCGTCGCGCGTAGTTACGAGCAGGCCGTCGGGCGCAAAAAAGCGCCGCCGCCGCCCCGATCCGCCGGGCGTGTTCGGATTCAGGATCTTGCCGCGCAAGAACGCCGCGGAGTTGGTTCCCGCTGCGGACAGATCCGGCCCCACGTCGCCGCCGCGTTCATTCACCTCGTGGCACGCGCCGCATCCGCCTTTGCCCCAGAATATTTCTTCTCCAGCGCCCACGTCGCCGGCCACAATTTCGTTCTGGCCTTCGCCGGCGCCGCTCAGACTGCGAAGATAAGCGATGATTCGCCAGACGGTGTCGGTGGGCAGGGCCGCGAACGCGGGCATTTGCGTGCCGGCAACGCCGTTGCGGATGGTGTGGAACAGGTCTGCGTCCGTACCCCCGTGGCTGAAAGTTCCCGACACCAGCGACGGTCCGCGATCGCCGCGCGCATCTTCGCCATGGCAGCCGGCGCAGGTCTGCGCGTACAGCGTCTTGCCCGCGGCGATGGCTGCCTGATTGCCCGCCAGGGGATTGGTCACCGTGTCGGGAGCAGGGGCGCGCTGGCCCAGCGACCGGGCGCCGCTGAGCGGGGCAAGAACAGCGGCGAGAAAAGCAATCACCAAGCCCATCCTGACTTTCGTCCGAAGCGCATGGCCTATCTTTAGAAACATCCTGTACCCATCCCCCCGCCCCTCCGCGTTCGATTTAGAAATAGAAAAATTAGGCTTCTGGTTGCATAATTTCATTCGTCCCTCGTTGCTTTCCACATCTATTTCACCAAGTCGCGGAAAACCCGAGGGGTTTCCGGGTTTCATCCGGGGCGGGGAAATCGCTAATTCGCCCTGTACTCCTGGCTCTGGCCAGTGCGCTGGTTGAGAATCGCAAAGCGCTCATCGCGGCTCACGGTCACGATGAGCATATATCCCTTATCATTCACTTCTGACGGGCCGCGGCCGGTCGGCGCTTCCAGGTTGGCGATTCGTTCGGGGTCAGTGTTGTGTTCGCCGGAGCGCTCCGCATCATGCAGTTGCCACAATACCGGCTTGCCGGGAGCGTTGCGAATTAAGTCGAGGGCTGGTATGCCGCCGCCCTTGGTGGCGCCGTTGTCCATGATGGCCACCTGCGGGGCGATCCCGTACACCAGCACCGGGCTTGTGGCCCCGGCCATGCCGTGGTTGCCGACGATGTAGAGATTGACGTGCCCCAGCTTATTCACCGGACACATCAACATCCGCTCCCGGTCCCATGTCAGGTCGGCGGGATCGAGAATTCGCACCCGTCCGAACTGAATCACGATGGCCACGGCGCGCCCGTTTTCGCTCATGTCCGGGTCTTGGAATCCCTCGGGATCTTGATCCGCGGTCCCGCAGGTGGAATTCGCAGCGCCCGCACCTGGCAGCGGGCGGTCCATCACCGTGCCGTTCGCGCTGACCACCGTCGCCTCCAGACCCCTCACGGGAAGCTTTTCGTCCGCGTGCAGAACCACGTGTTTATATTTGCCCGTGGCCAGCAGCTTCATGTAGGCATCGTACCCTGCCTTGGTGAATTGCCAGCCGCTCACCGGCGCCTCCTCGCGATCGGGTCCGTGATCGAAGAAGGTCCCAATGGGGATCGCCTCGGCAAGTTGCGGCGCCCCGCCCACGTGGTCCCCGTGGTAGTGCGTGATGAGCACATAGTCCAGCCGCGTAATCCCGGCTTGTTTGGCCGCGGCCACGATGCGGTCGGCGTCGCGGTCGTTGTGATCGGCCCAGCCGGTATCGACGAGCAGCGAGTGGCCGTCGGGGGTGACAAACAGCGTGGCTTGTCCGCCTTCTACGTCGACAAAGTAGATGCGCAACTGGCCATGGCTCCTGCTCTCACTCTGCGCGGCGCGCCCCGGCGCGGCCACGAGCATTGCGGCGAGAAGCAAGCCCAGCCAGCCACAAAGACGGCGGAAGCGCGAAGCTAGGCCGGCGCCGATGGCCGATTTCAATTGAGCAAACATTCACACCTCCCTGTGCGGCTTGCTGGCCACGGCCTGCGCGTTGAGCGACGAGATTTCATGGCGTGCAGTTGTGGGCGATCGACGGCCGGCGGTCGGAAAAATCATGTCGAAATGAGTTAGAGCGCTTATGCCGCTCAATTTTACAGGGCAGGCGGCAGAACCGTCTCAGGGCCGTGCATACCAGTCTTCGCGCAGCAGGGGAAGATGGCTGGCCCCGCGATCGGGTCGGCTCAACAGAAGCTGGTAAACGGCAATGTCTCCGCGGCGAAATGCCGCCGCAGATCCGGCCATATACAACAGCCAGATGCGGTAGGTGGCCTCCGAGACGTAGCGCGCCAGCTCCGAGACATTCGCGCGCAATCCCTCAACCCAGCGCCGCAAGGTCAGCTCGTAGTGCTCGCGCAGGTTTTCCACGTCGCGCACCTCCAAACCGGCCGACTCTGCCGCCTCAACTAGCTGCGCGAAGGTCACGAGTTTTCCGTCAGGGAAGACGTAACGATCGATGAAGGAGTTGTTGTGCGCCGGAGAGCCGGGCGAACGCGCGATGCCGTGATTGAGAAACACGCCGCCCGGCCGCAGCAGCCGCCTCGCGATGCGGAAATATCCGGGCAGTTTCTTGAGCCCCACGTGCTCCACCATGCCCACGCTGGCCATCTTGTCGAACGACCCGAACAGATGCTCGCACTCGCGATAGTCGCGCAGCTCGACCGCGCAGCGGTCACCCAGCTCGCGGGCTTCGATCCGGCTGCGGGCAACTTCGGCTTGGCGGCGGCTGAGCGTGATGCCATGGGCCTGCGCGCAATGCTTGCCGGCGGCGTGCAGCGCAAGGCTGCCCCATCCGCAACCAATGTCCAAAAACCGCTCGCCGGGCTGCAAACGCAGCTTGCGGCACACCAGTTCGAGTTTGCGCGACTGAGCCTGGTCGAGGCAGTCGCGGGGCGATCCGAAGTAGGCGCAGGAGTAGGCCAGCGTTTCGCCCAGCCACGGCGCGAAAAACTCCACCGGCTGATCGTAGTGGTAGGCGATGGAGGCGCGGTCTCTGCGCACCGAGTGGAGCGCTCCGTGTTTTAGCCTGCGACCGGCCCCGGCAATCGCGCCCGCCCATGACTGCATAAGCTGCGCTCGCCATGTGCGCGGGCGGGCCAGAAGATGCTCGGCGACCGAGAAGACGGAAAAAATGTCGCCTTCCACCTCCAGATCGCGACGGATGAAGGCCTCGCCCAACGTCACTTCGTCCGGCGAAGCGGCCAGCGAAGCTAGCACCTTGGGGGTTTCCACAACGATGGTGAGTGCCGGCGGTGCGTCCTCGGTCGAATTCCACTGCCACCCATCCCAGAGGCGAATGGAAAAAACGGGGCCGGCGTAACCCTCGAACAGAGCGTCGAGGACCTTGCCTCTTTGCGATGAAAGGGAGTTGCGCATCTGGATTCTGCGGCCTCGCGCTAAAAATAGGTGTATCGGGCTAAAGCCTGCGCTGTCTGCGATTGTACCGCCCCGCCCGCGTGCGCGCCGCCGAAAAGCTGCAGAGCGCTCTCGCTGCCGTGGGAACGCCGCGAACCCGTCGCGTCACCCGCCCGCCGCGGGAATCTGCTAAAGTCGCCTCATCCGGCATCGTTGCGCGGCGATGCAAATCGGCCGGCGCAGGTTCCTACGCAAAGAGCCGAGAGTATTTATCCTTCACCTGTGTCCTTTGCAAATCTCGGTCTAAGGCGGCGATTCTTTGCGGGAATCGACTCTTGAGTTCCTGGCTTTGGAACACAGCAGAAGGAGAAGTGCTATGGGCGCGCGGAAAGGCAAGAAACGAAACGTGCAATTGACGATCCGAGTTTTCCGCGGATTGGTGTCGCTTCTCATCATGCTGCCGGCCGCATCCGCGCTGGGGGCGTCGGTTCCCGTACAAATCTTTCCTACCGCTGCGGGACCGGTGCGCATTCAACCTATTTACCACGCTGCGGCCATGATCGAAGCCGACAGCGACCGCATTTATATCGATCCTGCCCGTCCGGCCAATATCGCAGGTCTTGCTCCCGGCGACCTGATCCTCATCACCGACATCCATGGCGACCACATGGACCCGGCATATATCGCCAAGTTGAGTAAACCGGGAACCGAGATCGTTGCTCCCGCGGCAGTGCAGCGGACGGTGAGCGAGGCCAGGGTGCTGGCCAACGGGCAAAGCATGACCTGGCGGCAGTGGAAGATCACCGCCGTGCCCATGTACAACATGGTCCACCTGATGCCCAACGGTGAACCCTACCACCCCAAAGGCCGCGGTGAAGGCTACATCCTCTCTTACGGCGGCAAAAACTTCTACTTTGCCGGCGACACCGAGGGAACGCCGGAAATGCGGGCCCTGCGCAACATCGACGTAGCCTTCATCCCGATGAATCTGCCCTACACCATGACACCCGACGAAGCCGCGGCCGCGGTGAAGGCCTTCCGGCCGAAAATCGCCATTCCCTATCACTATCGCGGCCAGGACATCCAGCGCTTCGCCGACGACCTGAAGGACACGGGAATCGAAGTCCGGCTGCTCGACTGGTACGGAAACGCCAGTTCCCCCGAATGAGCGCCGGCCCGCGATGGGCACCCGGCGTTCATGCAAGGGGGTCATGCCGCCCGAGAGCCTCGGCTCGATGGCTCTGCGCAGCCCGCGCAGAAACTTGCGCGGATCCGCGCTGGGGCGGCACAGCAGATAGCCTTGTCCCTCGTCACCGCCCATGCTGCGGATCAACTGCAACTGCTCCGGGGTTTCGATGCCTTCTACGATCACCTTCATCCCCACGCTGTGGGCCAGGGGGAGGACTGACTGCACCAGCGCCTTGCTTTCCGGGCTGACCAGAAGCCGGCTGACGAAGGCGCAGTCGATCATCAACGCGTCGAAGGAAAGCTCGGGCAGATAGCTGAGGCAGGAGTAGCCGCTCGGGTTTTGGACGAAAACCTCCTGCCAGATCGGAGCGCTATAGATGATCACCCCGGTGATCCGCAGCGGCAAGGCGAGCGCAGCCTGTGATGTCGCAAGCGCGAATGGCCCCCACCCGACCGCGCATGCGGATGCTATGTCCGCTTAACGACCCACTCTCGCGAAAAAGCTTGCGAATGGAATAAAGAGGGCTCTGAAGAGGAGCCGCTCGCACCCTTTGCAGCGCCTTTCCTGAAGGCGCCAAGGTCCGTTCGGCGATCAGCGCATGTTGCCCATTCCGCACCTGTCCTG
>JASHTU010000005.1 GCA_030040395.1 Acidobacteriaceae bacterium | reverse complement strand
GCGGGCGATGGCGTCGAGTTCGACAGCGTTGGGCGAAGTGCGGTGGGTCATAGGCCAGCGTTTGTTAAGCGCTTTCCTTATTATGGCTAACATGGTTAAGCGAGAGGTGGGCTTTTTCGGCGGATGCTCCATTTTCTCCGTTGGCTAGCGGGCCTATGCTAGAGCCAGTTATGGACTTTGGGGCGGGCAGCGACGGGAGCCAATTTTTTCGAGTTCTAGGAGCGAGGAGGGACGCATACCGGGTGTCTGCTAGCGACGAGCGACAACGAGATCGGGAAAATTGGCCCCGCCCCGAAGGGTTGCGGCGAAAATCCGGCCATACTTCGTTCTCGCCCTTGACGGTGGACCCGCCACAGCCTGCGGGCTCGGCCTCGTCTGGCCGAATTTTGGCTCGCAACGCTGCCCGCCCCAAAGTTAATAACAGGCTCCAGGACTGTGACCGGCGTAATTTTGTTTCTTCCTACATGGGTGAATAAGAAGCGGGCGGGCTGCCGGCGCAAGGCGCCATGGGATTGGGATAAGTTGTTCGCGGAGAAATGGAATGCAAGAGACCATGAGAGCAGCCTACCTGCCCGGCGACAGCACGGTGGCCATGCGCACCGCGCCCGTGCCGGCGCCGGGCCATGGCGAAGTGCTGCTGCGCGTTAAGGCGTCGACCATTTGCGGGTCCGATATTCGCTGCATCTATCACGAGCATCTCGGAAAGGGACCCGAACGCTATCAGGGAGTGATCGCCGGCCACGAGCCCTGTGGGCAAATTATGGCCACAGGGGAAGGTTGCCGCCGATTCAAGACCGGCGATCGCGTGATCGTCTATCACATTTCAGGCTGCGGCGTGTGCAACGACTGCCGGCGCGGCTACATGATCTCCTGCACCAGTGAGACCTATCGCCGCGCTTATGGATGGCAGCGCGATGGCGGAATGGCCGAGTACATGGTCGCCGAGGAGAAGGATCTCATCGCGCTTCCCTCTGAACTCTCCTACGCCGACGGCGCCCAGGTCGCCTGCGGTTTTGGAACTGTCTATGAGGGTCTGGAAAAGATGGGCGTCAACGGCGACCACGCCGTGCTGATTACCGGTTTAGGCCCCGTCGGCTTGGCGGCGGCAGCACTGAGCCGCAAACTCGGCGCCAACAAAATCCTCGGGATCGACTTGGTCCCCGAGCGGATGAAGATCGCTCTCGACCTCGGCCTTTGCGATGCGGTCTTGCCTTCCGGCCCCGGCAATGTGGAGGAAGTGAGGAAGCTGACCGGCGGCTGCGGGGCGGAGCGGACGGTGGATTGCTCGGCGCACCCTGAGGCGCGCGCCACCGCGATTCGCGCTACGCGCAAGTGGGGAAAGATCGTCCTCGTCGGGGAGGGCGGAACGATGGAAATCAATCCGTCACCCGATATGATTCACGATCAGAAGACGGTGTACGGATCCTGGGTGACTTCAACGTGGCGGATGGAAGAGCTGGTGGAGAGATTGGTGCGCTGGGATCTTCATCCCGCCGATATCATTACCCACCGGTTCCCGCTGGAGCGCGCCGCCGAAGCCTATGCGCTGATGGCGTCCGGCAAATGCGGCAAGGTTGCGGTCTGCCAGGACGAAGAGCTGTTTTAGATTCGAGCTCCGCGACCGCCTGTGCGGGGGCTCGAAACCAATCGCTGTGTTCTCAGAAAGGAGTTTCCATGCGGCGAAGAGAATTCTGCAAACTTATAGCGGCCGCGGCCGCGGCCAGGACGCTTCCCCTCGGAGCTCAGACCGGCAACGCGGCGCAATCGGCAGTATTCCACCAGTTCGACACTTATTCCCAGGACTATGCAGCGTTCTGCGCCGCGCCTCCGGACCAGCGTTCGTTCTATGCCCTGGAAAATGGGCAATTCGTAAAAGAGAACCTGGACGAAAACACCTGGAAACCAGCCGCCTGGGGCGAGCCTCCCGCGCTGCCCATTCCCGGTGGCTCATGGGATGGAGTCCCGATGGATTCTCCGCTCGCCGACCTGGCCGGTGAGGGGCCGTACAAGCCTGCCTGGGATTCGCTGCTCCAATATGAGGCGCCGGAATGGTACCGCGACGCCAAGTTCGGGATATGGGCTCACTGGAGCCCGCAGTGCGTGCCTGAAGCCGGCGACTGGTACGCCCGCAACATGTACATGGAGGGATCGAAGCAGTACCAGTACCATCTCGCGCATTACGGGCCCCCGTCGCGGTTTGGATACAAGGATCTTTGCCCGCAGTGGACGCTGCTGAATTGGGAGCCCGACGAGCTGATTCAGCGCTACAAGAAAGCGGGCGCCAGACTGTTTATCGCCCTCGCCAACCACCACGATGGTTTCGACGCCTGGGACTCGAAGCATCAGCCGTGGAATGCGGCCAACCTCGGGCCCCATCGCGATGTTGTTGGCGCGTGGGCCGACGCGGCCCGGAAGCAGGGTTTGCGCTTTGGCGTGACCGTGCATCAGGGGCGCAACTGGTGGTGGTTCCAGACCGCGCACGGCGCCGACGCGACAGGACCGCACGCGGGCCTGGCCTACGATGGAGACCTTGTGGCCGCCGAAGGCAAGGGCCAGTGGTGGCAGGGGCTCGACCCGCAGCGGCTTTACGGCGTCAAGCATCCCATCAATGCGCTGCCCGACATCTCCTACGTCAAGAACTTCTACGATCGCACCCGCGACCTCATCGACCAGCACGACCCCGACCTGCTCTACTTCGACAATTCACTGCTTCCCCTGGGGTGGGGCGGCATGAATGTTGGAGCGTATTTCTACAATCACAATCTCATGACCCATGGCGGGAAGATGGAAGCTGTCCTGAACGTCAAACAGACCCCGGATCGCCTCGCCAAGGCCCTGATCGCGGATTACGAACGCGGCCTCACCGACGGCATTATGCGGTACCCATGGCAGTCGGAGACCTGCATCGGCGACTGGCACTACAACCGCGCGCTTCTTGAGCAGCCGGGAGAATATGGCGGCTATCTGGAGCCGCGCGATGTAATCCACTGGCTCGTCGACACCGTCAGCAAGAACGGAACGTTCATCCTCAACATTCCCGGCAAACCCGACGGAACCATCGACGGCAAGGAGATTGCGGTCCTCGACAAGATCACCGCGTGGATCGAGGTGAACGGCGAAGCGATCTACGCCACGCGGCCATGGAAAATCTTTGGCGAAGGGCCAAACGCCGTGAAAAGCGGCTCCTTTCAGGGCCGGACCGTCAGCAAGTTGGGCGTCCAGGACGTTCGCTTCACGCGCAACAAGGCCAACACTGTGGTCTACGCCATCGCGCTGGGCTGGCCCACCGGGCCGATGGTCATCAAGTCGCTTGGCTCGGCGGACACCACAGCGCCGGGAAAGATTGCCCATGTGCAGTTGCTGGGCACGGATGAGAAGCTCTCCTGGCGGCAGACCCGGGATGCGCTGCGCGTTGAGCCTCCAAGAAACTATCAGCCCCCGACAGATTTTGCCGCGGCGCTGAAGATTTCGCTCGCCTAGCAGACGCCGCTGAAGATGCGGGGAATCCATCGTCAGCTCACGCTCTGAGGCAACGCTTTTGGCAGCCGACTTTTCCAAGTTCTTGAGTGAGGAGAGTGCTGCGGCGCGCCAACGGCCAGGTTTGACGATTGGTCCGGCGCAGCGCCAAAACCGCGCCGACTGCGGGTTTGTCGAAGCCGTGTGCGCTATGCCAGAATGAAGCCACCCCGAGGTTTGCCATGGCAGGATCGCCCCTGACCCCATGTGCGACGACAATCGACTCCGAATCTCGGCTTGCCGCGAAGTGGTTGCGCCGGTTCGCCCTACTGCTGGCGACAAGCCTTATTTCCACTTGTGGCGGCAACATTACAAAGGCAGGCAATTCGGTCGTTACCTCGGCTTCGTCCGGCGTGGATATCGTCACCTATCACGACGACGTGGCGCGGACGGGTTTGAATCCCAATGAAACCACCCTCACGCCCGCCAACGTTAACTCCGCGCAGTTTGGCTTGCTTCGCACGCTTGCGGTGGATGGAAAGGTGGATGGGCAACCGCTCTACCTCTCGAACCTGAACCTGGGCGGGCAAGCGCAGAACGTGGTTTTCGTGGTGAGCGAACACGACAGCGTGTACGCCTTTAACGCCGACACCGGCGCGCAGCTATGGAAAACCTCGATCCTGGGCGCAAAGGAGAGTCCCAGCAGCGACCAAGGTTGCAACCAGATTTCGCCGGAGATCGGCATTACCTCGACACCCGTGATCGATCGCAGCGCGGGAGCGCACGGCGAGATTTTTGTGGTCGGCATGTCGCAGGATCCGTCCGGGGCCTACCATCAGCGGCTTCATGCGCTCGATGTGACCACGGGCGCGGAGATGGCGGGCAGTCCGGCTGAGATTGCCGCGTCGTATCCGGGGACAGGCGCCGGCAGCTCCGGGGGAACGGTAATCTTCGATCCGGGCCAGTATGCGGAGCGCGCCGGATTGCTTTTGCTCAACGGCGCAATTTACCTGGGTTGGACTTCGCACTGCGATGGAGAGCCCTACACCGGTTGGTTGATGGCGTACAACGAATCGTCTTTGACCCAGACCAGCGTGCTGAACCTGACGCCTAACGGCAGCGGCGGATCGATCTGGATGTCGGGGGCGGGGCTGGCGGCCGACTCGAGCGGCAACATCTATTTTCTCGACGCCAACGGAACCTTCGACGCCACGCTAAGCGCCAGTGGTTTGCCGGTGAACGGCGATTTCGGCAACGGATTCATCAAAGTCTCGACCAGCGGCGGAAGGCTCGCGGTGGCCGACTACTTCGAGGGCTACAATACGGCAGCCGAGTCGGACGCTGACGAGGACCTCGGCTCCGGCGGCGCGCTGGTGCTGCCGGACCAAACAGACGCTTCGGGAAACGTGCATCACCTGGCGGTGGGAGCGGGGAAAGATGCAACGATCTACGTGGTCAACCGTGACTCGATGGGGAAATTCAACGCTCAAAACAATAATGCTATCTACCAGCAGATCAACGGGGCCATCGGCGGCGTGTGGTCCATGCCGGCCTACTTCAATAACACGGTGTACTACGGCGCGGTCGGCGATACGCTGAAGGCCTTTCCGATTACCAACGCGAAACTGGCGGCTTCGGCCAGCGCGCAAAGCTCGATCACGTTTCCTTACCCGGGAACCACGCCCTCGGTCAGCGCCAACGG
>JASHTU010000100.1 GCA_030040395.1 Acidobacteriaceae bacterium | reverse complement strand
GATCGAAGACTTCCCAGGGCCCCGTGGGCCAGTCTTCGCCCGCGGATGCCGCCACGACAACCTTGCAGAACCTTAGCGACTCTACAGTATTAGGATAGGAAGAATGCCTTAACCCGAGGTGGGAACCCGATTCGGTGAGCGCGACCAGCAAAGGACGGCAGAGTCTCCGGCTCAGTTCCACCATGGCGAGCATCGGGGAAGTGGAGGCGGCCGTGGAAAAGCTGACCTCCGCGGCCGGACTCGATGAGGATGAGCGCTTTCACGTCACCATGGCGGTGCGCGAGGCCGCCGTCAACGCCGTGCTTCACGGTAACGGCTACGACCCCACCAAACACATCGACGTGAGCATGGAGAATACGGGAACGGAGTTGGTGTTCGTGATCGCCGACCAGGGCAAGGGACTCGATCCGGCGACCCTTCCCGACCCACTGGCCCCGGAGAACTTGTTGCGCGGAACCGGCCGCGGCATCTTCCTGATCCGCTCCTTCATGGATGAGGTACACTTTCGACAATTGCATCCGGGAACCGAATTGACGCTGGTCAAACGTTTAATGCAAGTCGACAAAAAGCCCGAATCAAATCGACCCAAGTGAGAGGATGATGGCCGATTGTTCTTCACCTCCAGGCGAGCGGAAGAGGAGTTTTCCGCAAGCCCGGTCCGCGCAGAAGTGCTATAACCGAAATACCGAACAAGGAGGAATTTTCCGTGGCACTTACTATTGCTTCCCGTGAAGTGGACGGCGTCACTGTTCTGGACCTGAGCGGACGGATCACACTTGGCGAAGGCAGCGTGCAATCGCGCGACGCAGTTCGCGATTTGATTGGCAAGGGACAGAAGAACATTTTGCTCAACCTGGGAGAAGTAAACTACATCGATAGCTCGGGCTTGGGCGAACTGGTGAGCGCCTACACCACGGCTAAAAACCAGGGCGCCAGCCTCAAGCTCCTTAACCTGACCAAGAGGGTCAAGGACGTGCTGCAGCTCACCAAGCTTTACACCGTCTTTGACATTTACGACGACGAGGCCACCGCCATCGCCTCCTTCAAATAACTCTGCTCGCCGAGCGCCTGCGCTTCAGTGCAGAAAAGGCCATTTCGCCCCTGCGGAATGGCCTTTTCTGCGTTGGCGGCGAAGCGCCGTCGCGGCGAGTTAGAATTTGACCGCCGGAACGTTTGCCGCGGCCGCACTGGACTCGAAGTAGGCGTTATTCACCTGGTATCCCGCCATTCCGGCCCAAACGCTGTTGGGAAACTGGCGGACAAAGGTGTTGTAGTCGCGCAGGGAGTCGTTGTAGCGGCGGCGCGCCACGCTGATGCGGTTTTCCGTTCCCGCCAGCTCGTCCTGCAAGCGCATGAACTGGTCGCTCGAACGCAGTTGCGGGTAGTTCTCGGTGAGCAACAGCAAGCGGCCCAAAGCGCCATCGAGCTGATTATTGGCGGCGATTTTGGCCGCCGGACCCTGCGCGTTCAGCATCCCGGCGCGGGCGTTGGCGATATCGCCGAAGACGGTGCTTTCTTCCTTGGTGAATCCCTTCACCGTCTCCACAAGGTTTGGAATGAGGTCGGCGCGGCGTTGTAACTGCACGTCCACCTCCGACCACGCAGCTTTCACGTCCTGATCCTTGGCCACCATCTGGTTGCGGGCGCTCACATAGCTCCCGAAGACCATGACCCCGGCCAGGCCCACAACGGCCACCACTCCCAAAAGAATTGCCAATCCACGACTCATTAATTGTTTCTCCTGTCCGCCTTCTTAGCTTCTAGCTTCTAACTCCTTGCTTCCAGCTCAAAGCTCTCAGCCTCCAGATCGACGCCCGTAGGCAGGTTGATCGCGATTCAGTCGAAAAACCAATACTTGCCGATTGCAGCTCCGTGCTCTTCAAAGTGAGCCAGGAGCCAGAGGCTAGGAGCTGGAAGCTGCTTTTTCGCTACCAGCTTCCTCCGGCTCCGCCGCCGCCGGTGCCGCCGCCGCCAAAGCCGCCGAACCCTCCGCCGCCGCCGAAGCCACCCCCGCCAAAGCCCCCGCCGCCCATCGATCCGCCCATCCAGGGGCCGCCGCCCCAGCCGCCGAAGAACAATCCCCAGCCAAAGAGCATCCGCAACAGCGAGAATCCGCCGAAGAAGACCAGCACCAGGATGAGGAGAATCAATTTGCCCAGAGGCGAACCACGGGGAGCCGGCCGGCTAACCACCGGACCGGGATCATTCATGTCCAGCGTGATATGGGCATCGTCCGCGATGACTTGGGCAATTTCGCCCACGGCCAGCGTCACCGCGCCGTCAAAATCGCTGGCCCGCAGGTCGGGAACCATGGCGCGGCCAATGTCGCCCACTTTGCCGTCGGGCAAAATCCCTTCCAGGCCATAGCCGGTTTCGATGAAACGCTTGTGATCGTCGACGGCCAGCAGCACCAGGATGCCACGGTCCGTGGCCTTCGATCCGATTTTGTATCGTTCGTAGAGGCGGGTGGCGTAGTCCGCCGCGTCGTCGCCATCGAGCGAGTGAACCGTCACCACGGCGATCTGGGCGCTGGCTTTGGAGTGGTCAATCTCGCCGCAGATCGCGTCCAGCCGCGCCATCGCCTCCGGCGAGAGCACGTGGGCAAAATCGCTTACATAATCGGTGGGTTGGGGCAGGCTGTTCACCTGCTCGGCGCGGGCGGCGGTGCTATAAATGCCGAGCAGTCCCGCCACGAGCAGGACTATACTCCCTCCGGCCGTCAGCCAGCCGGCCTTCCAAACGCGGCAAACGCCTTTCATCTATCTCCATTGTACGCGGGCGCAGGGCCTGCGGTTCCGGAGACCGCTTCGCCCTACACTGAAGAAGAAATGAGCGAAACTCACCTTCCTTTGCCCCCCGTCGCCCGCAAGCAACACACTGAAACCCATTTGCACGGCGCCGTGCTCACCGACGACTACGCCTGGCTCCGCAACAAGGAAAACCCCGAAGTCACCGCGTATCTTGATGCCGAAAACGCCTACGCTGAGGCGGTGATGGCCCC
>JASHTU010000099.1 GCA_030040395.1 Acidobacteriaceae bacterium | reverse complement strand
GCCGCCGCAAGCCCGGAAGACTCAAAACCGAGACCGGAAAGCAGCGTGTTCGCTTCCACCAGGCGTTCGAGCGCGTCGTTGGGCTCTTGGCAATGAAGCGCCTCGATGGCCGCCACGCCGTCTGCCAGAAGCGTTCTGTAGCAAACTTCAGCCAGCGCGAGTGCACTGCGCGTGGAAGCTCCTCCACGCATGTTCCTGGCGCCCCCGTCAACGCAGACCTTGGCCTCAAACCAGGTTGCCAGAGCGTCACCCATGCCGGCGACCAAAAGACGCGCGGGGCTTCTGGCGATGACCGCTGTATCCACCAATACGAGGTCCGGATTGCGACGGTAAATGCGATATTCTTCTGCGATCCCTGCGTCCGTGTAGATGACGGATAGAGCGCTGCACGGAGCATCGCTGGAAGCAATGCTCGGGCAGCTGACCACTGGAAGCGAGAGATCTGCGGCGATGGCTCGGGCAGTGTCCAAAACTTTGCCGCCTCCAGCTCCGATCACGACCCGTGCCTTGCAAGCGCGCGCCGCCTGGCATCCGCGCCGGATTTCCGCCGCCGTGCATTCACCGGCGAATGGGAAGACCTCATGGCTCATCCCCGCCGCTGTGAAGGTCTTTCCCCAAGTCTCTGACAGGAGGCGGATGGCGCTGCGTCCGGCGACAACGAGGGCTGGTCCATCAAGCCCGAGAGCGCGGATCTCGGCGCCAAGTTGCGCGGTGGCGTGGGGGCCCTGCGTGTAGCGGGCGGGAGCACAGAATACTTTAAGCATGCGTCCGTGACGTGACCGAGGATTTGATCCACCCACCTGCCATTCTACGCCGTGATTTTCGTAAGGCCTCTCGGCTCCTGACCGGTGTATTTCGCAGTCGGCCTCTGCTCCCTGCCTCGACCACATATTCCGAGGATGAGAGTCCGAGCGGGTTGTGATTCCAGAACCCGAGTTCACTTCGCACGGCCAATCGAACGCCGGCGCTTGCCGAAAACACCCGGGCGGTCACCACGAGTCCATAGACTTTTGCCGTGCTGAACGCGGCGCTATCAAACTCCGGGAGTCCGGCCATCTTACGGTATGCTTTTTGCCCTTCGCGGCGTAACTTAAGAAGTGTGTCACAGGAGTGGTTCTTAGCATGGACATCATCACCCATTTGTTAGCAGACTTAGCCTTGCCGAAGATGGTTCTGGTAAGGCAGCGATTCGCCGCACCTGAGGTCGATGACGTGGCTGCCGCTTTACGTGAAGAGCTGCGTCGTCCGGAAATAACCCGCCGGGTCAAACCCGGCATGCGCATTGCCGTGGGTGTCGGGAGCCGGGGCGTAGCAGAGATCGCCCTGATCGTGAGCGTTACCATCGCCGAGTTGAAGAGGCTCGGGGCAGAGCCTTTTATCGTGCCGGCGATGGGGAGCCACGGTGGCGCCACCGCCGAGGGGCAGAAGCAGGTGCTGGCCACTCTGGGCGTGACTGAAGCAACAGCCGGCTGCCCCATTGTTTCCTCCATGGACGTCGTCGAAGTCGGGGTTTTGGAGAATGGCCTTCCGGTGCTGGTCGACAAGCAGGCTTGCCAGGCGGACGGGATCATCGTGATCAATCGCGTCAAGGCGCACAACGCTTTCAGAGGTCTCAACGAGAGCGGCCTGGTAAAGATGATTACCATCGGTCTGGGCAAGCAGAAAGGGGCTGACGCGGCCCATGTGCTCGGTTTTGGGCGCATGGCCGAGTTCAACGTCGCAATGGCCAAAGTGAAATTGGCCAGGCTCCCCTTTCTGTTTGGCGTTGCAACGGTAGAAAACGCCTATGACCGGGTGGCGAAAATCGCGGCGATTCCCGCCGACCAGATCATCGAGGCCGAACAAAAGCTTCTGGCTGAAGCCAAAGCCAATATGGCCAAGCTGCTTCTGCAACCGCTCGACATTTTGGTGGTAGACCAGTTGGGCAAAGAGTTTTCCGGAGGTGGCATGGACCCCTACATCACCGGACGAGCTCCAACTCCTTACCTCGATCCCGGTCCCACGGCCACGCGTGTGGTAGTCCTGGACGTGACTGACCGCAGCCATGGAAATTGCTGCGGCGTGGGAATGGCCGACGTCACCACCCGCCGTCTGTTCAACAAAATGAGTTTCGATTACACCTATGCCAACGTTTTGACTGCGGCTGAAACGGCGTCGGCGCGCATCGGGTTGATCATGGAATCGGATCGGCTGGCCATCCAGGCGGCGATGAAGACCAGCAATGTTTCCGACCTGAGCCAAATCCGTATGACCCGCATCGACAATACTCTCCATGTCAAGGAGATTTATGTATCCGAGTCCATGCTGGACGAGGCCCGGCGACATCCGGACATCGAGGTGCTCGGCGATCCGCAACCTTGGTTCTTTGACGCGGCCGGGAACCTTCCCGACGTTGGCGCTTGGCGCCATCCTGCGCAGTCTTCAAGTTCGTGGGATGACGCCCGTTTCGTCGCGGCAGTGACAGCCACGAAGCTTGATCAACTGTAACTTCCGGCTAGCGGCAAACCGCCCCGAATGTCGCGCCATCGCTTCGGTGGACCCTACCGGCTCAAGCAAAGCCGCCGCAAACGATTTGCGAAAGGCTTGACTCAATCTCATTTTGCCGGAATATCGGTGTCCTCAAGGGCAAGATCGGATTAGCTTGTGGCCAGATATCTCCGCAACCAGTCGATGACCAGGCTGCGCATTTCGGGGGTTTCCTCGTGGGCGCAATCGAAGAGCTCAATACGGCAATCCTCCTGGCGGCCGTGTTGCCGATAAAGCGGCAATAGATTTTCGCGAATCTTCTCGACCCCGACGGGCGGCGTCAGGGGATCCTTGCGACCGTTGACGCTGAGATGAGGCCGCGGGACGATCAACTCGTTGATCCCGGTGGTGTCGAATTCCTTCAGCAACGATGGGACGTAATAGAAAATGCTGTGACCGCTGAGGCCGTGTGCGGCGATAAGCGAATCGAAATCGGTGAGGCAACAAAGGTCGATGGCCAATCGGACACGGGGTTCGAGCGCGGCGAGCCACCATGTCTTGGTGGATCCCATCGACATACCCGTCGCGCCCAGCCTTTGCGGATCCACTTCCGGGCGGCTTGCGAGGTAAGAAAAAGCCCTGAATTCATCGAACATCATCATGCCCCAGAGCACCTGGCCGCGCCAGAGCATGAGCTTGAAGGCGTCTTCCTCTCCGCGGTGGCCGTCGGCGTCGTGTTGGCGCTCACCAAAACACCAACTGTCGATGGCCAGCGTGACCAATCCCATTTCAGCGACGACGGGAGCATAGGCGGGTTGAACGCTGGTTCCTTTGAGCAGTTGTTCCTTGCCCAAACCGTACATTCCTGCGTGCCAGTGAATGAACAGAAGGCCGGGCGCGGGACGCTGTAGCCCCTTGGGAATCAACAGGAGAGCGGGAACCGGTTCGATCCCATTCAGGTCGAGAACAAGCCGTTCGAGAGTGTAACGGTCGTGATCCTCCCTGTGGACCAATTTGGGCGGTGCAGGTTCATGCTGCCAGGGCAGATCGCCAAGGAGACCCCAGAGATCGGCGCGCCGGCGCTGCTGGTATGCGGAGAAAGCGGTTTCCGTTTCCGCAACCAGGTTGCTGGCAGCGGAATTCAGGCCGACGGAGAGGCCGCCGGTCAAAAGCGCGGATTGAGATACGAATTGGCGGCGAGTGGTGGTGGCTTTTTGTCCGGAGATTCCCATGGCAGTCCATTCTATACAGTGTGCTCGGCGAGACGCTGCGCGAGGGTCGAATTTCGGGGTGAGTCGCAAACATGGATGCCTCTTCAGGATCCGCCAAGGAACGCGGAATTTGCTGGCTGGAAAGGTGCGCTTGTCAAAAGTCGAATGAGGGTGCGGCTCATTCAATGCGCAAGGCCTTTACGGGATCGATGGAGGCGGCGCGCTGCGCGG
>JASHTU010000098.1 GCA_030040395.1 Acidobacteriaceae bacterium | reverse complement strand
GGATGTGACGGCCTCAAAGATTGCCATGCTGAAAGACACCTGCGGCAATCTCATTCAGGTGACGCAGCTGATGCGCTGGTGAGGCTGACCTTGAGCAGGATGGCGGCTCTACCTCAGGCAACCAGGTTGAGCGGACGTCCATATCTCTGCTGATGTGAGGAGAAGATCAATGGCGAATCTCATGCAGTACGCACCGGGCCCCGCCAGCGGAGCGCGAGTACAGAAGGACGGAGAGAGGTGGACGCTCATTCTCGTCCGCGAACTGCGCCACCCGCCGGAAAAAGTCTGGCTGGCGCTCACCGATCCTGTGCATCTGCGCGAGTGGGCGCCTTTTGAAGCCGATACGAGCCTGGGCACGGGCGGAGCCAAGGTGAAGCTCACCTGGGTGGGAACGGGCAATGTTTCCGAGGCAAGAGTAACGCGAGCCGACGCTCCCAGGGTGCTTGAATTCCAGGTTATCCGGTGGGAACTCGAGCCAGTGGCGAGCGGCACGCGCCTCACGCTGTGGCACAGCATCGATCGCCGCTTCATCTCCTGGGGCGCGGCGGGATGGCACATCTGCCTCGACGTTCTGGATCGGCTCCTCGCAGGGGAGCCCATTGGCCTTATCGCCGGCGCCGAGGCGATGAAGTTCGGCGGTTGGCAGCGATTGAACGCCGAGTACGCCAAGCAGTTCGGTATGGAAACGCCCCAATCTCCTCCCCAACGATGAAGACCTGTCGCCGGGGCCCCCGGTTGGCCGCCTCAAGCGGCGCAAGAATCGTGAGGAGGTCGCAATGCACTGGAACAAATGGATTCGGCAAACCCACCGCTGGGTATCCATCGCCTTTCTGTTGGCCGTCATAGTAAACGGTGTCGCGGTGGTGCAGGGGAAGTACACGTCCAGGTTGGGCCTCGTGGCAGTGTTCCCGCTCGCCTTGCTCCTGTTCACCGGTCTGTATTTGTTTGTGCTACCGTATGCTGCCAAGTGGCGCAGCGCCCGCCGCACCGGCTAACCGCCGCCGGCCCGTTCGTCGTATGAACGTCAGGAAGCGGCAACCCTTCCGGTAGGCAACCGGAAAAGGCCCGTTCTTCGCGCCACTGGACAGGGGAGAATTGCGTTTTCGACATCGTGAACTGTGAACGAATAATCTATGAAGGCCAAAAGGAGACATGGGCGAGCGACCACTTTGGCCTGGTGGCAGATTTGGCAATACCCGACGCCGCGCGCATCTAAACTAGCCGCGAGAATTGGAGCCGTATATGAGAACGCCTGTAGCCATGAAATCTGCCTCTGCGTGCATCGACGCGAAGATCAACGAGCTTGGGGGCTGGCGCGGGAAGGTGCTCAA
Organism: Acidobacteriaceae bacterium; assembly: GCA_030040395.1. Taxonomy (GTDB): domain Bacteria; phylum Acidobacteriota; class Terriglobia; order Terriglobales; family Acidobacteriaceae; genus Telmatobacter. The sequence continues at coordinate 1,555 of JASHTU010000098.1, read as the reverse complement.
GAAGGTGCGCGAAATCATGCACGAGGCAGACCCTGAGATCGTGGAAGAGTGGAAGTGGGCCAAGCCGAAATCGCCGGGGACGCCCGTCTGGTCTCATGGCGGCAACGTCTGCACGGGGGAGACGTACAAGAACGCCGTTAAGATGACATTTGCCAGGGGGGCTTCGCTGGCGGACCCTTCCGGACTATTCAACTCCAGCCTCGACGGGAATATGAGGCGCGCCATCGATATTCATGAAGGCGACAAAGTGGATGAGGCGGCCTTGAAGGACCTCATCCGCGCTGCAGTGGCGTTCAATCTCAGGGGCAAGAGCAAGCCGAATCCCGGCGGGCAACTCCGGCTAACAAAATCTTAATCAGGACCGATGCCGCCGGATCGAGGTAGGGATTTTTCAAGGTGGGGCCGGGAAAAATCCTCGGGAATGCTATGACCGTGCCGTTCAAACCCGCCCGATCTTCCAAGAAAACTGGGAAGGTGGCGGGGTTGTTGCTCGCAACGATGGATGCGAGTTAAGTTTGCTGCGGTCGGACTACGCATTGGGAGCGGGCCGGTGCGTGAGACCATACACAGCAACCAACAAAACCGAAATCGCGGGTAAAACCCCCACGGCAAGCCGGGCATAGCGGAAGAGCAGACCGGTCGCCACCGCTGAGAGCAGGTAAGCGCAAAGGATCCCGCCCTGCATCATCATCCGTTCCTCGTATTCGATCTTCTGTCCAGGCGGCCTGTGCTGTTGTCGAGTGAAAAAGCGGGTCAGGCCGCTCATCAGGTTGGTCCAGGTGCCTGTGATGTACGTTGTCACGATGCCCGGAATCCTGAGCGGCAGCATGGCGCCGCTCTGGATGCCGATGGCCAGAGCCACGCATCCGAGCAAAACGTCGAGGCCCGGTGTGGAACCGGGCCGAGTGGCATTGCGGCCGGTAAGCGCCCAGGCAATCGCCGCCGCCACGAGAAAAGCAGACTCCAGCGCCAGAGTATTGGAAACAGCGCGCGGCCAATCGCTTCCCTCGCGAACCTTGCGCGTGAAGAATGCCGCCAGCGCCGCGCCCGCTACATAACAGAGCAGCGAAATGCCCGGGTGCAGCAGGTCGCCCTGAAGAAACACCGCAATGCCCAGAAGGACCGTGTTGCCGGTCATGTTGGCGACAAAGGCGTGTCCGAGCCCGAAATAGCTCCAACCGTCGGCTGAACCCGCGGCAGCGGCGAGCATAAGCAGCGACACATCACGTTCGGAGCGGCGCATCGATAACCCCAAACCATTGAGATGCAATGCGCTTTCACCCGGATGATTCGGCTGAAGACGCTGGCGCTGGCGAGCAAAGAGATACGCGAGAAAAACAGCACGCATCCAGGTTCCTCTTGTAGCACGTGGATTCATTTGCGCGAGCGAGGCCTGACGCGGGATTTGACAGACTGGAAAAGCGAATCCGCCGACCCATCGGGCATTGCGGGGAATTGAAAAGAGTGGCATTCCACGGGTCGCACGCGGTTGGTTCGAGACGCAATCCCGCCCGTTCAGTCTGGAAGCGGAAGTATCGAAACATGGGGGCTGGTT
>JASHTU010000097.1 GCA_030040395.1 Acidobacteriaceae bacterium | reverse complement strand
GCCCCCGCCCATGTTATCGTAGGTTTCTTCCAGCAACGCCCCGGGGCGGCCGTGCTGTGCGCCTTTTTGCACTTCGGCTCCGCCATCCCGCTGGGCATTTTCACGGCCGCCATCGTCAGCCGGCTTCGCTTTCTCGGCGTGCGCGCGGCCGGCGCGGAAATTGCGCTCTTCGGCGGCTTTGCAACGGCAGCGCTGCTCATGGCCAGTTCCACCGTATTGTGGGCCACCGTGCTGGCAGGCGCGGCTCAGGACACATCGCTTACCGTGGCGCTTCATTTTCTAAACTTCGCTCTGGGCGGCCCAGGTTATTCGGTTCCGCTGGGGCTGCTCATGGCGGGCATCTCGGTTCCCGTACTGTTTCGCCGCCTGGCGCCCCGCTGGATTGCGATCCTGGAGCTGGCGCTCGTGGCCTGCGGAGAGCTCAGCTGGCTATCCATGGAATTTCGCCAGGCGCTCTTCCTCATTCCGCTCACGCGCTTTCCAGGTTTTGTGTGGCTGATCGCGATTGGCTTCGCTCTGCCCACGCGGGCGCCGCGTGGGGCTGCGGTGGAGGCGCACGCATAACGCCTGGCGCGATCGCTCCGCCGCTCGCGTGCTTCAGCGGCTGACGAAAGTAGTTAAGGGAGTCCTATCCGGCGAAAATTCGCCCAAATCGCGGTCCAGCGCCAAATTCTCAAGTTGACTGTGTGATGCAGCACACAGATTGGGCCACCATTTTGCCTTTAGTTTCAAGGCAGCAGATGAAGCGGGTCTCCCAATTCGCCGCAGTGATCATGGTTCTATTGCTGGGCGTGCAGCCTGCGCTGGCCGGCGTGGCATGCGCCCGGATCGGCGCGATGCGGACCGCGTGTCCCATGTGCATAGGCGCGATGGGCGCAGACTGTCCCATGGCTCATGCAGTGGCGGCAGATTGCACAACGAACTGCTGCAACCAGACGATTCTAAAGGCGGTAGTGCTGCCGGCGGCTCCGGCGAAGCCCAGATCGGCAGCTACGAACGCCTGGATGTCCACCGCCGTCGACCTCCAGGCAGCCGCTGTGCCGCGTTCGGGCTGCCTGCCGCCGGCCACGGCTTCGAGCTCTCCTCCGCGCTACCTTCTCAGCCGCGTTTTCCGCATCTAGACCTCTCCTTAAGCTCATGCCCCCACATGGCCCAGCGTTCGCGCCGAGGCGTAGCAAGGACGCAGTTCAACGTCAAAAGGAGATTCGGTCATGAAGAAAATTCTGGCATTGACATCACTGGCAGTGGTTCTGGGCGTCACGGCCCTGGCGCAGGTCTCGTCTTTCGCGAGGGGCGCGGAGTGCAAAGGCTGCTGCGGCGACAAATGCGGGCAGAGCTGCTGCCCGAACGGCTGCAACGGCGACTGTTGCAAGTAAACGCTTGAAACTCCACGGCCCGGATCGCGGTTGCGGTCCGGGCCGTTTTTTGTGGATGAGAGTTAACGAGTCAGCAGCTGTTGGCGGGCGGTTGGGCGCTTTGTGGGATGATCCGGCGGCGCTCCCGCTTCTTCGGACTTGGCCGTAAAGGGCGGGGCGCCAGGATTTCTTGCCTTTCCCGCGTTCCAGGGACGTGGGTCACCCGCCGATCCGATCATCGCGCTCTCACCCTGTCCCCTGCGCGAGCGCGACCCAGACGCCATCACCAACTGGCGACACCAAGGGCGGAAATGGTTTTGCCGTTGGGCTTAGGTTGGCCGCCAACGATGTCGTAGCACTTGAATACGTTGCCCTCATACACCGCGTAGACGGGAAAAGAGCCCTTGTGCTTGCGCATCGCGATCACGATCTCGTTCCCGATCCTCAGGACATTGGCATTGTGTTTGAAATAAGCCTGCTTGCGCGCCTTGAGAATTTCCGATGTAGCCGGAACCACTCCGCCACCCTCTTCTTGTCTTTTCTTTGTTGTATTCCCGATGCCGAAGCTCACTTTGTAGGGGAGATTGTCGGGGCGATTGGGTGTCGCAAAGGCGATGTAACCGGTGCCCATGTCGTAATGGTTGGCCAGTTTCACGCGCGTCATCTCGCTGCGATAACCGCGAACCACGGTGTCGAGGTCCGAAATCGTGGTCCTGAGGGCCTTGGCGTACAGTACAAGCTTATAGATCACATATTGGTCCTCGGGCTTGGAAACGGGCAGAAAACAGAAGTGCGGGCTGGCGGTGGCGCTGTGGTGGCTCTGCGCCTTGAACCCCAAGTTAGCTGGGTTTCCGACGTTCTGAGGTTTTGCGATTTTGGCCTCGTCGTACCACCGGCCACCCGGTATCAGCAGTTTGACGCTGATGTCGTGGAGGCCAAGTTTGTACTTTTCCGCGCGGTTCTTGAAATTAGCGGGATCGGCAAACGCTTTGGTGTCGATGCCGCGACTTGGCTTTGCGTACAGCCCCGCGGTGTGCGCTTGTGCGAGGATTCCTCGGGCCGCGGTCGGGTCTGCGACCTTTTCGCGTGCAGGGTTGGAATAGAACCTTTTGTCGTCCGCGATGTTCATGGGGATGGTCTTGTTCACCTGGGACGAGAATTCGGGCCCGAACGATCTCATCGTCATCCGCCGCTCCGCGACAGCCGTGTTGAAGGTGTCCAGTTCTTCCCAATCTTTGTAGGCGGTCCACCAGTCTCCGATCAGGCGCTTTGCTTCCGGATAGTTGGCCTTGATGAACTCGATGGCCTTGGCTTCTCCCTGATCTTCTCCCTTGTCTAGATCAAGGTCGAGAATCTTCCTCTGAAGTTCTCCGCGGTGAGTTTCCAGGTCTGCCATGTTCCTCCAAGCCCCTGCATGAACTGCTGACGATCACCTGGGTTTTGCTCCATCGCGAGGCGATCGATACGGGGCCCCTCCTTTTCGATATCCGGCAGTATACATCGGCCGGTTGGCGCCGGACGCCGGGGACACGCGCCTTTGTGGGGACTTGGCCGTGAAGAGTGGGGGCGCGGCTAGGTCGAGCGCTGAGGCGGCGCCGCGCCAGGTCTCAGAATCGGGATCCCCAACCCACGGACGAAGAGCTGTCCGTGGGGACCCCGGCTCCTTGGAGTCGCGTC